>JACUTX010000321.1 GCA_014859615.1 Desulfuromonadales bacterium
CGAGATTGCCGCGATCGACCAGAAACAACACCCGCCGCGCGCCGGCACACTTGATCAGCCGGTAGATGAAATTAATCGAGGTGAAGGTCTTGCCACTGCCGGTCGCCATCTGGATCAACGCGCGGGGGCGGTTCTCCTGGAGTGTAACTTCGAGATTGTGAATCGCCTTGATCTGCGCCGGCCACAACCCTTCGGCTTGATCTCCGGCATATTTTGCAGGCGTGAAAGGAAAGTTTGTGGCTTCCAGATCGGTTCAGCCTCAGCCGCAACGGACAGCCCGGAAGTGTTGGAAGTCTCCAGCCAGTTCGCAAGCATCTCTGGACGATGAAAGGCAAACACACCGCGCGAACGAGGCTCGGGGTCGAGGCCATTGGTGAAGCGGGTTTCGACTCCCGTCGACTGGTAAGAGAACGGCAGCGGATTGTGCTAACGCGGCAAACCTGCAGGGAGCCCTTTGGTGTACTTTTCAGACTGGGTCTCAACGCCGGTAAGCGTAACCCCGACTTTTTTTGCTTCAATAACCCCAGCCGCCTTGCCGTCGACATAAAGGAGATAGTCGGCAAAGCCGTGACCGGATGCGAGCGGGAACTCACGGATGGCAACACCACGACCAGCATGGATATTGACGGCGGAACTGTCCTGCACCAGCCAACCACAGGCGGCAAGCGTTGCGTCGATTTGAACTCTGGCTTCGGCTTCTGGTGCGGGAGTCAAGATGCCCCCTCCTGACAAATAAAATCGTTATGAAACAAATCCAGATAAATCAATAAAACTGAACCTACCATATACTGAACAAAATCGCATGCATAATTCCCACACACCGCACCCCTCTTTTGTCTCGAAAAATGCGTCAAAATTACGCAGCTTCGCCCCAAAAAAAAGAGCCGCAACCTGTCACGGTTGCGGCTCTAATATTTTCACCTGGTGCCGAAGGGGAGACTCGAACTCCCATGCCCTTACGAGCACATGAACCTGAATCATGCGTGTCTACCAATTCCACCACTTCGGCAAAAGCGAAGCAATTTATAACAAATGGCGATTGCAAAAGCAACAGAAAAAATTCAGACTTAAGTTTGCAGCAGAAGTTCCGCAATCGTCGGCAAAAGTCCGGAAATAATCTGCACAGTTTTATCTGATCTGCTATGCTGACAAACGCGTCAACGAGACAAAAACACGAATCGGATCAGGCAGCGCCTTTGTTGATAAAATCGATAGACAACTGTTTTTAAATTTAATATTATTCTTTAGCTAATAAATGCAATTAAAAAAACTGAATCCCGATAAACATGGAGGTAATTATGGCGGAAGAGATCAAACAACATCTGGGAACCAAAGCGCTGCACGCCGGTCAGAAGCCGGACCCAACCACCAAATCGCGGGCGGTGCCGATCTACCAGACCTCATCTTACAA
Organism: Desulfuromonadales bacterium; assembly: GCA_014859615.1. Taxonomy (GTDB): domain Bacteria; phylum Desulfobacterota; class Desulfuromonadia; order Desulfuromonadales; family UBA2294; genus Kmv16. The sequence goes on from JACUTX010000321.1 coordinate 1,412, forward strand.
TTTTGATTCCTCTGAACATGCGGCGAACCTGTTCGGTCTTAAAGAGTTTGGCAATATCTACACCCGGATCATGAATCCGACTTCGGATGTTCTGGAACAGCGTCTGGCGGCGCTCGATGGCGGGGTCGGGGCTCTCACCTTTGCATCCGGTTCGGCGGCTATCTCCATGGCGATCCTCAATCTGGCTCAGGCCGGTGATAACATCGTCTCATCAAGTAATCTCTATGGCGGCACGCACAACCTGTTCCAGCACACCTTAAAACGGATGGGGATTACGGTAAAGTTTGTCGATGCGAGCCACCCGGCCAACATCGCGGCGGCGATCGACGACAAGACCCGCGCGGTCTTCACGGAGACCATCGGCAATCCAAAGAATAATGTCGATGATTTTGCCGCGATTGCCAAAATTGCCCACGATAACAACCTGCCGTTTGTAGTCGACAACACCGTTGCGACGCCGGCGCTGTTTCGCCCGATTGAGCATGGTGCCGATATTGTCTGCTACTCGCTGACCAAGTTTATCGGCGGTCACGGCACCAGCATTGGCGGCGCGGTGGTCGATAGCGGCAAATTCGATTGGGGGAGCGGCCGCTTCGACGATTTCACCACCCCGGATCCGAGTTATCACGGCCTGGTCTACCACGAAGCTCTCGGGGAGATGGCCTATATCCTTAAACTTCGTCTCACTCTGCTTCGCGACATCGGGGCCTGCATCTCCCCTTTCAACTCTTTTCTGTTTCTGCAGGGGCTTGAGACTCTCCATATCCGGATGCCGCGACACTGTGCCAATGCACAAAAAGTGGCCGAATTTCTGGCCGGCCACCCGGCTGTCGAGTGGGTCAACTATCCGGGGCTGAAGAATCATCCCGATTACCAAAGAGCACAAAAATATCTCCCCGACGGCCAAGGAGCGATACTCGGGTTCGGCATTAAAGGGGGAGCGGCCGCCGGAGTGAAATTCATCGACTCGGTTCAACTCGCCAGCCATCTGGCGAATATCGGTGATGCCAAGACGCTGGTCATCCATCCGGCGACGACCACCCATTCGCAACTCAACACGCAAGAACAGGCGGCGGCCGGTGTCACCCCCGACTTCATCAGGGTATCGGTCGGTATCGAGGATGTCCGCGACATCATCGCCGATCTCGATCAGGCGCTGCGCGCCAGCCAGTAA
>JACUTX010000042.1 GCA_014859615.1 Desulfuromonadales bacterium
TGTTGGAACGAAACGTGCTGTCTGAAAGAAGAATGATGTTGCGTAAATTATCTATTTTTATACTGCTGTTGCTACTCTGCGGCTGCATCGCTGCCAGCTCTGCCCCCTCGATTCGTGGCAAGGTCAGTTTCGAACGGCTCCCCGCGGCGGGCGTTACCGTTGAAGCTTATCGGGCGGGCGCGGCGCACTTCCCGGCGCAACCCGATTTTTATGCCGCTGCGACTGCAGCGGACGGGCTTTTTCAGCTCAGTCTCCCCTCGGGCTCATACTACCTCTTTGCCCGGGGTGCCGGGTTATACTCTTACTATGGGCGCAATCCGGTGTTGGTCTCCGGCGCGGGGGTGACTGACCTCAATCTTGGTCTGGTGCAGCTGTCAGAGCGCAAGATAGACGGTGTGGCAGATGACGCTGTTTATGGCCGGGTCACACAGGCCGGATTGCCGCAGGCGGACGTGATGATTTTTGTCTATACCGATCTGACGACGCAGCTCAAGGGGATGGGGTATATGATGGCCGGACCGACCGATGAACAGGGTCGATTTGAACTGGTTCTCCCTGATGGAATCTACTATCTGCTTGCCCGCAAGCGGCAGAAGGAGATGACCGTCGGCCCGCTGCGTGCCGGTGATTTTATCGGCTACTATCCGCAGAATCCATTGCGTGTGCGCAATCATCGGTCTGAGCCGGTTATCATCCCGATGCTGGAACTGCCGGAGAAGTTTGAGCAGCTCGGTCGCGGTATAAACGGTGCGACGTCAATCAGCGGTGTCATTCGCGATGCGGGCGGTGCTCCGGTGGCGGGTGCCCGGGTGGTGGTCTACGAAAAACCGCAGCTGCTCGACCGGCCTCTGTCTGTTTCGCAGCCGACCGGCGTGGATGGTCGTTACACTCTGTCGTTGCAAACCGGGGGGGATTACTACCTGGCGGCGCGCAACACCCTCGGGGGCGCTCCAGGGCCCGGCGATCTCTATGGAACTTATGATAATAATCCGGATCACAAACTACAGCTCAAATCCGGTGCGGCGCTTGACGGTATCGATATGATTGTGGAGGAGATGTGGTGAAAAGAGTGTTTGTCTGTTCGCTCTTCCTGTTTCTGGTCGGTTGTGCCGCGACTACGGGGGGGGATCGGCTCCTGAAAGATCAGCAGATACTTGCCGATACGGTCTGGCAGGGGAATCTAACAATCGACGGCGCGGTGCGGGTGGCGAAGGGGGCGACGTTGACAATCCGTCCCGGAACAAAGATCGCGTTTGTCCGCCGAGATCGCGATCAGGATGGTCTCGGTGACGCCACCCTGATTGTTGAGGGGAGTCTGATTGCGGTCGGAACGGCCGCTGCTCCGATCCTGTTTCAGAGTGCCGAGCCGAATCGACGTCCGGGCGATTGGCTCGAAATCCGGGTCGATTTTTCCAGGGAGACCGTGCTGCAATATTGTGAAATTCGTGATTCAGCCCATACTCTGCACGCCCATTTTACCAAAGGGAGCCTGACCGATTCCATTATCCGGAACAATATTGACGGGAGTCGCCTCGGGGAAGCACGTTTCACGCTCAGCCACAACCTCTATGAAGATAATATTGGCAAAGCGATCAATTTTCGTAATTCGAGCGTGCAGATCGATCACAATATTTTTCGCCGCAACGGCTCCGCTATCTTTCTGTTTGAGACCGATCGGGATTCGGTGATTACGGCAAACAATTTTTACGACAATCAGGTCAATCTGCGTCTCGGAGATTTTTTCAAGGGGGAGATCCGTCTTGAAAATAACTGGTGGGGGAGCTTTGATCCGCAAAAGATCGCTGCGGCCATTTATGATCGTGAGGATAATCCGGATATCGGCACGGTACATACCGCTCCGGCGAAGAAGTGGATTGCACAGACCGGGCCCCGGGATAATGTTCGTCTCGCTCACGTCTGGGATTTTAAAACTTCCGGTTTTGTTGATGCCGCGCTGGTCGCTGCCGACGGCAAGATTATCGTCGGTTCCTGGGACGGACATCTGACCGCTCTCACACCGAGCGGGAGCGTGGTCTGGAGCAGGCGTTTGAGCAATGTTATCGATGCGACGCCCGCCTCGGATGGTCAGCGCCTCTATCTCCAGACCTGGGATCGCTCCTTTTTTGCCTTGAATCCCAAAAATGGAGAGGAACTCTGGCGATTCAGTTATGCGCCGTCCCCTTCTGATGATCATCGTCAGGCCTCGCCTTTGGTTGTCGATAATATCGTACTGCTCCCGGCCTGGAACGGGATGCTCTATGCCCTTGATGTCGCCACCGGCAATCGTCTATGGCAGTATGACACGAAGGGGGCATTGCGGGCCGAACCGGCGTGGGATGAGGATCGGATCTATGTCGGCAACGACGCCGGTCTGCTTCTGGCCCTGAATCGGCGCGGCGAGATCTTGTGGCAGGTGAGGCTCAATGCCCCGTTGCTTTCAACTCCGGCGGTTACGCCCGCCGGACCGATTGTCGTACAGCGCAACGGCGAAGTTGTGGCCCTCGATCGCAGTGGCCGCAAACGTTGGACGCGTCACCTGCAAGAGGTCTGCTACTACAGTGCGCCGTTTTATGCCGACGCGTCGCTATTTATCGGGACGACGGCCGGGCGGCTCTGGAAACTGCGTGCGGTCGATGGCGAACCGATCTGGGTGCAGGACGGGTTCGGACCGATCTATTCGACGCCGACCCTGTATGAAAATCGTCTCTTTTTTGGTGATAATGACGGGAACCTGTCGGTGGTGAATCCGGATAACGGCACCGTAACAAGCCAGTTAAAATTTGATGGTGACATTCAGGGGAGACCGTTGCTTGCCGGCAGACAGATTCTGTTCGGAGCGCGGGATCAATCTGTTTACGCGCTGCACCTGGTCGACCTGGCGCAGGAGAGTCCGTGATGAATCTCTCTGATCGCGTCGACAGGCGTCTGCTGGCCGGGGTCTTTCTCCTCTGTCTGGCGACTTTGATGTATGAACTGGTTCTGACCCGGATCTTTTCCGTTCTGATGTGGTACCACTTTGCCTCAATGGCCATCTCCCTCGCTCTGTTCGGCATGGGGACCGCTGCCCTGCTGGTCTACCTGGTTCCGGGCTGGTTTCTGCCTGAGCGGACCCGCCGGATCGCCGCGCGTTGCAGTCTGCTGTTTGCTCTGAGCGTCGCTCTGTTTTTTGTCATCTTTGTGGCGTTCCGCTTCTATCCGCAGTTCGGATTCAAGGTCCTCTCGTTTTTTCATCAACCTTTTTATCAGCCGTTTCAACAGGGGTTTTACGACAGCAGTCTGCCGATGGCGTTGTTGCCAGCCCTGGCCGGGCTCTATCTGGTCACAGCTCTCCCTTTTTTCTGGAGCGGACTCGCCGTGACCCTTCTGTTTCGCCGGCATCTCGATCAGATCAACCGGCTCTATTTCTGGGATCTTTTCGGTGCCGGCCTCGGTTGTCTGCTGATTATTCTCCTTTTGAAACTGCTCGGCGGGATCACCGCGATCCTCGCTATTGCCGTAACCGGTCTCTGTGCCGCCTGGCTGTTCAGGGAGTCAGAGGGGAGAAAAAAACGGTATCGCGTCGGCTATCTTCTCCTTCTGCTGCTGATTCTGATCGCTGGCGTGGCAAATTTCATGAGCGGTTTTGCCGAAATCCAGTTTGTGCGCGGACGGTACGAGCCGAACCTCCTCTGGAGTGCCTGGAACTCATTCTCCAGGGTCGCCGTCTACCCTTCGCAGAGTCAGGAGATGGGACAATCGTGGGGGCTGTCGCGCACCTATCACGGCCCGATTCCAGAGCAGCTCGGGATGGTGGTGGACGACACCGGTTACACCACCATGTACCGGGGGGATGATGGCGAGAGTGACGAATTTTTTCGCAGTAATGTTATTGCTCTGCCGTATCATCTGCGGCCGCAGGCCAATGCTCTGATTATCGGCCCGGGGGGTGGAAAAGATGTGAAGGTGGCTCTCGCCACCGGGGCGAAACATGTAACGGCGGTGGAGTTGAACCCTTTAATCGCTCACGCGGTCAATGAAGAGTTCGGCGCTTTTACCGGCCGGCTCTACCGCGATCCGCGCGTGGAGCTGGCCGTTGACGAGGGGCGTAACTATATCCGGCGGTCGACAAAACGGTATCATGTGATTCAGGCTTCGGCTGTCTTCGGTCGGACGGCACCGGCCGCGGGGGCCTTTACCCTGTCGGAAAACAATCTTTATACGGTTGAGGCGTTTCGGGATTACTGGAATCATCTGGAGAGTGACGGAATTCTGACGATCGCCCGATTTATTTTTGAACGGGAGACGTTACGTCTCGCATCACTTGGCCTGGCGCTGTTGAAAGAGGAAGGGGTCGCCGATCCGGGGGGGCACCTGGCTGTGATCAAGGAGCGGGGGCTGGCGAATGTGATGTTGAAACGGACGCCGTTCACCTCGGCCGAGGTTGCAACTTTACGGCAGATGGCGAATGAACTCGATTTCAGGATTGTTTATCTCCCTGACGAGCGTGACGGCAGCACTCTGTTTCAGCGCCTGATCGCCTCGGAAGGGAGTGAAGCGTTTTATGCTTCGCTGCCGTACGATCTGACCCCGACCACAGATGACCGGCCATTTTTTTATTACATGTTAAAACCCGCTGATTTTATGAAGCTTTTTTCATTTTCAGAAGAGCGGTCATTTGAAGATAGAGCGTTGTTGACCCTGCGAAATCTGCTGGTGATTGTGACCGGTTTTGTTTTGATTTTTCTGCTGGCACCTCTGCTCCTCTGGGGGCGGTCGGCTTTGCGCGAACCGGCAGCAAAGCGCCGGATCCTCTACTTTGCAACTCTTGGTCTCGGTTTTATGTTTATCGAAATCGGCCTGCTCCGGCGGTTTATCCTGTTTCTTGGTCAGCCGATTTATGCTCTGGCGGTGATTCTTTGCGCCCTGCTGGTCTTCTCCGGTGTCGGATCACTGCTCTCCGGTCGTCTCACCCCGCGTCGACCGCGACGGCTCCTCTCAATTCTGTTGTTGGCACTGGTTTTGCTCTCATCTCTCTATATTCTGCTGCTGCCGTCGATCCTCGAGCTGGCGATGACCGCTTCGCTGCTGCAGCGGTGCCTGCTGTCGATCGTACTGCTCGCTCCGCTCGGTCTGCTGCTCGGGATCCCGCTCCCTCTCGGGATGCGTCTGCTTCACCCGTCGGCCGAGGGGGTCGCCTGGAGCTGGGGGATCAACAGCGCGACCAGTGTCTGGGGGGCGCTGCTCGCCGTGGTGGCAGCGATGAATTTCGGATTCACGCTGACTTTGGTCTTTGGAACGGGACTCTACCTGGTGGCGTTGCTGGTGATTCTCTGGCCCGGCGCGGTCAATAATGAGCGATTCTGAAAGGATTTTTTTAAAAATGACGACTTGCTGGCAGAGATGGATCGTGGCCGGACTGCTTCTTCTGGCTGCCTGCACGGCCGAGACCGGAACCGGTCTCGGCGGGAAGTTGACATTTGAAAACAGGCCGATTGTAGCCGCTACGGTCGAAATCTATCTGAAATCGGAAAAAGATCGCTCGACGCTGCCGTTCATGACGACGACAACCGATGCAAAAGGGAGCTATCGGGTCAATCTGCCCGCCGGACGTTACTATATCATTGCCAAGCTGCGTCAGACCCTCGACGATGGCCGGACCAGGATGTTGATGGCGGAATGTCCGGCGAATCCGCTCGAAGTGGCAGGAGGAGAGCAGCGGACGATCCCGACTTTTTCTCTGCGCGAGATGGGGCGGGATGGCGCTCTGATCCCCCTGCCTGAAACCGGAGTGCGTGGCCGTCTGGTCGCAGACGGAAAACCGGTTGCAAACGCCACTGTCTATGTCTATACGGAAAAAGGGACTGGCCTGATCGGCCCTTCTTACGGCGAGGCGGTGCAGAGTGATGCGGCGGGGCGGTTTCAGATCGATCTCCCTGCTGGCCGCTTTTTTCTGGCGGCGCGCAAACGCAGCGGCGGATCGCGCATGGGGGAACCGCAGGCCGGTGATCTGAACGGAACTTATCTGCATAATCCGGTGGCGGTCAGCGCCGGGGCTTACACGAATCTGGCCGATCTGGTTCTGACCCCGGTCGATGCGTCTGCCCGGGCTGAACGGCTGGCCGAGGGGAAATTCAGCGCGACTCCGACCCGGTTTTCCGGTCGCGTGGTGAATCAGGATGGTCGTCCGATAGCGGGGATCTATCTCTTTGCCTATCTCGACAGCCGGATGGTCGGAAAACCGACCTATATCTCCGCGCCGACGGATAAGCTGGGGCGCTACCAGCTCAATCTCGGGTCCGGCGGCACCTATTATCTCGGCGCCCGCAGTACCTTTGGCGGCCCGCTGGAACCGGGCGAATGGGTCGGAACGTTTGATCTGCGTGCCGATCACGGCGTCGAAATTGAAGCGAACCGCGATCTGATCCTGGACGATATTATTGTGCGTGAGGTCTGGTGATGCGTCCCGTTATTTTCATCCTGTTTTTACTCTTTCCGCTTCAGGCTGCGGCGCAGCTTTTGACCGGCCAGACGGTCTGGAACGGTTCTGTCACCATCACGGAGTCGATCCGGGTCGAGCGGTCTGCCCGGCTTATTATCTTGCCCGGGACACAAATCACTTTTATGGGCGCAAGCCTTGAAGTTGCCGGGGAGATGCAGGCTGATGGCGTTGTCTTCAGAGGCGAACAGTGGCCGGGAATTGTTTTGAAGGGGTGCGATGCGACCACAACCTTGCGCAACTCATCGATCTCGGGTGCGTTGATCGGGGTTCAGGTTGTGGGGGGGGCGCCGCTGCTGGAGAAGAACCGATTGATCGCTAACCGGATCGGAGTTGAGTTGCGCCAGAAGAGCGCCGCGACGATCCGCGGTAACCGGTTTGAACAGAATGAAAAGGTCGGTCTCTTTGTCAAAGACGGATCGACGGCGGTGATCGAGGGGAACCGTTTTAAGCGCAACCGGCAGTATGCGGCGTATCTCTACCGGGCTACCCCGCGGCAGTTGACCGGCAATGTTTTTGAACAGAACGGTACCGGCTTGCTGGTTGCGTTTGCCGGGAGTGATCCGGAACTGAAAGGGAACCGGTTTACCGCCAATCAGACCGGTATCCGGGTGGAGAGAGCCGCCCGGCCGAGTCTGATCGGGAATATCATTAACGGCAACGAAATCGGCATCGATCTTTTTCGTCGCGCCGATCCGCAGATTCGCGGCAACCTGATCAAAAAGAATGGCAAAGGGGTGGCGATTGCCTATTCTTCCTACCCGCTGATTATTGAGAACAATTTTGCAGAGAACCAGACCGCCCTGTACCTCGAATACCAGTCGTCAGTCTGGGAAGGGGGACAGGGGGGGGTAGAACGGAGTGCAGAGACCGTTCGCCGCAGCGCATTCGGCGGTCAGAACAAGGCGGTCACATCTGCCGCTGCACCGCGCTATCTCGACGGAACGATCCATGCGGCGCAGAACTGGTGGGGTGCAGAGGAGACCGCACAACTGGCTCGGATCGGCGCCGGGGGGAATCCCGATTTTATGACCGATGGCCGCGACCTGCCGACTTTTGTTGACGCCGGTCAAAGCTATCCTCTTGATCAGGTCAGGTTTGATCCCTGGCAGAAACAGCCGTTCTCTTTTCTGGAAGAGGTGCCATGAAGAAAACCGTTTTAATCTGTTCTCTGCTTCTCATGGTCAGCACTCTGGCCGCAGCGGCAACCGGCATCAGCGGTCGTGTCGCCTGGCACGGGGAGCTGATAGAGGGGGTCACGATTCGTGCTTACCGCACTGTTGCCGATCTGGTGGCTGACAAGCCGGTCGCCGTTTCGCAAGCGACGCTGACCGACGGCACTTATCAACTCAACCTGCCGCCGGGGCGATATCTGCTGACGGCGCGGGATTTCGACGGGGAGCCGCAAGCGGGACGCTATTTCTGCTACTATAACGGCAGCCCGGTTCAGGTGGTTGCGGGACGACAGACCCGGGTCGGGTTTAACCTGATTCGGATTCCGGAACCGGTTGCGGTAGAATCAGAGGGGCGCTCCGGTCTTAAAGGGGTGATTACCTTTCAGGGGGAGCCGCTCGAAAAATCGTACCTTTACGTTTATAAAGATGCTGACAAGGGGTTCAAAGGTCCCCCTTACTTTATTCAGCCGGTCGCAGATGGCAATTTCCGACTCCGTCTGCCGCCTGGAGACTATTTTCTCCTCGCCCGGAAGCGGGCTAAAGGGGGGCAGTTCGGTCCGATCGAAATCGGCGATTACTTCAACTATTACTACGGGAATCCGGTGCGGCTGAACAAGGGGGAGATACGGTATATCGATCTTGAGACGGTCTCGCGCCTCTCGATGCTCGAAGAGGGGGAGCCACTGCCGCTGCAAGGGGTACGGGGGGAGGTTCTCGACGCGGACGGTCGACCGGTGTCAGGGGTTCATGTCTTTGCCTATCGCGATGCGGCGATGACCAAATCGCCCGATTTTTTTTCAGCAATGACGCAGTCAGATGGCCGGTTTGAACTCTCTCTTCCCGAACTCGGCACCTGGTATCTGCTGGCTCGGGAAAATTTTGGCGGTCCGGCGGCAGAAGGGGAAAATTACGGACGTTATCAGGCGGATCCGGCCCATGCCGTAAGGCTTGAAGCCGACTCTCAACCTTTGGAGATTATTATTCATGTTCAACCACAGACTCCTTAACATCGTTCTGTTGCTTTTTTTGATCCTCTTTAATCCGGCAGCGGTCGGGGCGGATTCGCAGGGTGAGACCGTCTGGCAAGATGAGGTGACCCTGTCCGAACCGTTTCAGCTGTCAGCCGGACGCACCTTGCAAATTTCACCCGGAACCGTAATCCGGATTACATCACCGCAGGCCGGGCTGAATATCAACGGACAGCTTCTGGTCAACGGCACCAAGGGTGCGCCGGTCAAATTTGTTTCACCCCCCGGCTGGAAGGGGATCAGCTTTATCGAATCGTCGCAAAAGAGTCATGTCAAACATGCTGTTTTTGCCAACGCCGAGACGGCAATCAGCAGTATTGCCACCGGGTTTACTGTGACTCACTCAAGTTTTACCGGATGTGAAACGGCGATCAAACTGCATAGAGAGTCTCCGGTATTGATTGAGGAGTCTCTCTTTATGCAAAACGGTGTCGGTGTCGACAATGAAATGAAGTCCGTCGCGACCATTCGCAACAGTCGCTTTATTGAACAGAAGAAGAGCGCCATCATTGCCGCGCACGGCAGTCGTGGTGAAATTACCGGGAACGAGTTTGAGAAAAATGAGCAGGGGATCGTTCTGCAACAGACTTACAATGACCCGATCTTAAACAACCTGTTTCGTGACAACAAGGTCGCCATCTTCTGCAATCAGACCAAAAATACGCCGTTGATCAAAAGGAACCGATTTGAAAAGAATGAGAACGCCCTGATCAATTTTTCTTTCGCCTACCCGGGGGTGGAAGATAATCACTTTATCGGCAACAGCGTGGCGATCCGTAACGATCAGTACGGGTCGCCCCGGGTGCAGCATAACCTGTTTAAGAAAAACGGGACTGCGATCTACAACTATCGTAAATCGAGCCCGGTCGTGGAGCGAAACCGGATTGAGAACAACGATCTCGCTTTTTATTGTGACTACTCATCGTATCCACGAATTCGTGAAAATCATCTTATTGCAAACACGGTGGCCGTTGAGCTCGGTCTCTATCAGAGTGCCGATTGGGAAAAACAGTCCGGCTCCAAGCCGCTGATGCAGAAAGAGGCGGCGGCGCGCAACAGCAAAAATCCGATGATCGATCAGGCGCCGACTCACTTCACCGATCAGGTCGACGTGAGCGGGAACTGGTGGGGAGAGGAGACCAAAATATTACAGGCTGCTGCCGTCGATGAAAATCTGCCGATCTTCTTTGACCGCAAGGATAAGGAGCGGGTTGTCTATGAAGGGTTCGGGCCAAAGAGTTATCTTCTCGATCGGGTGGACTATCGCCCCTGGCTGCAAAAACCTGTGCCGACCGTCGGCCCGCGGAGTGTGCCATGATTCGTCCTCTGTTGATACTCGCGCTCACTCTGCTTATAGCGCCGCCGGTACTGGGCGCAGTGATCGAAGGGCGCGTGGTTTATGAGGAGGAACCGGTGGTCGGCATCAGAGTCCATGCTTATCAGACTCTCGATTTTTCTGCCGAGCCGGTGGCGGTTTCGCCCCCCACCGACGCAGACGGTGCTTACCGGATCGAACTGCCAGAGGGTCGATACGCGCTTTACGCTTTTGACTCCGGACGGCCACTGTTCGCCTTCTGCGGACGGAACCCGGTCACCGTCGACAAAATGGCGGTCTGGGCGGGTTTGCAGGGTGTAAAGGTTGTCGAACCGGTTGTGACTGAGTACGATGAGCCGCACAGCGGTGCGATCGAAGGGCGGGTTTTGTCGGCGGGGAAACCGCTTGCTGGTGCTTATGTCTACCTTTATCAGTCGGTGACAGAGGATCTGAAAGGGCAGGGGTACAGGATGTCGATGCCGACCGACAGCGACGGTTTTTTTGCTTTCGATAATCTGACCGCTTCGACCTACTTCGTGGTCGCGCGCAAACGTCATGAAGGGGGTCGGGTCGGTCCGGTCCTCGCCGACGATTACCTCGGGATCTACCATGGCAATCCGCTGCTTTTGCGCTCCAAAGAGTCTTTGCGACTTCAGATCGAAACGGTGCGCAAATTGAAGACGGAACACAAAAGCGAGACCTTCTCTGCTCTGACCGGGCCGAGGCTTCACGGTCTGATTGTCGATCCTTCGGGCAAGCCGGTTGCCGGAATGCATGTTTTCGCCTACACTGAAAAGGTCATCGGCCATAAGCGGCCTGCTGCGCTCTCCACGCCGACAACGGCGGACGGGCGGTTTGAGCTGAATCTGCCGGAGAACGGCGAATATTACCTCGGTGCCCGCCAATTCTACGGCGATTCACCGGCTCCGGACGAGCTGTTCGGGATGTATGACGAGAGCGCCGATCACGGGATTCTGGTCGAAGATCAGAGGGAGGTTGAGGCGTTGCGAATTGTTGTGGAACCGATCAGACTGAATTAGTTCTGATCTTTACATAAACTGTTGAACAGGGATTTTACATGAGTGAAGAGAAAAAGAAGGATGTGAAACTGGAGATTCAGGTCGATGACGATGTCGCGCAGGGGGTTTATGCCAACCTTGCAGTGGTTAATCATTCAGATGCCGAATTTATCGTCGATTTTATCTTTGTACAGCCGCAGGCCCCGCGGGCCAAGGTGCGCTCTCGGGTGATCACTTCGCCGAAGCATGTCAAGCGGCTGCTGCTGGCCCTTGAAGATAATCTCAAGAAATATGAGCAGCGGTTCGGAACGATCGATGTCGGCTCAACCGATGATGTTCCGCAGCCGGGCTGTTATCACTGAGACGATGCTGATGCGCGTTCGCTCTGTCATCCTCTCTCTTCTTATTACCGTGCTGCTGGCCGGATGTCTGAAGCCCGAAATGTCGGTCACCATTCTCGAAGATACGGTGATCGATGACGCCCAAACCTGGTCCGGCGTCGTGCGGATTCGTGGCGTAGTGACAATCAAGAAGAGCGGGCATCTGACGATCACTCCGGGGACCCGGATCGAATTTGTCCGGATCGATCGGGATGGCGATGCGATCGGTGATGGCGAAATTCTGATCGAGGGGGGGGTGACCGCTGTCGGTACGCCAGAGGCGCCGATTCTGCTGACCAGCGCTGAAAAGCGGCCGGAAAAGGCGGATTGGAAATATCTCTATCTCGATTTTGCCCGGCACGCAGAGATTGAGTATGTTATCTCCGAATACGCTTATAGCGGCATTCAGGTTCATTTCTGCAAGGCGTCCGTGAAAAACTCGGTCTTCCGGCACAATGTTGACGGGATCCGTTTTTCGACGGTCAATATCGAGGTGAGCGGGAACCGGATTTACGGCAACAGCAACGGGTTGCGATACGAGGAGCGAAACAGTACGGCGCATATCCATCATAACGACATCCGACAGAATGAAATCGGTCTGTTCGTGCCGACCCGCTCCGACGATAAAGCGGTGATTGAGAACAACAATATTGTTGAAAATCGGCGGGGGAATGTGCTGCTCGGTCTGAGCCAGAGCGGCGATATTACCCTCCCTCGCAACTGGTGGGGGACGACGGATGAACAGGCGATCGCCGCCACTTTTTTTGATTATCAGTACGATAAGTCCCTCGGCAGAGTGCGAGCAGAAGAGCCGCTCGCTGCCCCGGTCTCAATTTTTGTAGAATGAGAGGATATTTAACATGAAACTGTTCAAAATGATTGTTTCGACCGTTTTGCTGGCCGCTCTTCTGTCGCTCCCCGCCATAGCCTGCACCGGAAAAACCATCACCATCGCCCGGACGGCCGATCTGCAGCAGGTGATTCTGGCCCAGATGCTGGCGGTGCTGATCGATGCCCGGACCGGAACCACCGTCGAAGAGAAAATCTATCCGACATTCGAAGCCGCTCATGCAGCCATAATCGGGCATGATGCCGATATTGACATCGAATATACCGGCAGAATTCGCGCTGCGATCTTGAACAAAGAGATGCTCAGCGATGCGGATGAACTTTTTGCTGCGGTTAAGGAAGAGTACGCCGTCTCGCAGAAGAATCTGATCATCCTCCCCCGCCTCGGTTTCAATAATCAGACTCTGGCTCCGGCCGGGGGGGCCGCAGAAGCGGTGATCGTTCTGCGCAAGGACACCGCTGAAAAATTCCCTGCTCTTGATAAACTGATTACAAAACTTGCCGGTATTGTTGATGACGCTGCCATGCAGGAGCTGGAGAAAAAGGCGCAGAGTGGCGAAATCAGAACGGTTGTCCGGGAATTTTTGCGCTCTAAACGTCTCCTGTTTTAGGGAAAATATGCTGAATCGACGTGATTTTATCCGCCGCTCTTTGCAGGCGGCTTCGCTTTCGGCCATCGGTTCTCTGCCGGTATTCGATCTGGTGCCGCAATCGTTTGCTGCCGATGCGGTTGAGCTGGCGGTACGAACAGGGAGCGACATTCCGGCGCTGGTGCGTGAGACGGTGGCGGCGCTCGGCGGTATGTCCCGTTTTGTTAAAGCGGGCGAAACCGTCGTCCTCAAGCCGAATATCGGTTGGGACCGCACTGTTGAACTGGCGGCCAATACGCATCCGCAGGTCGTGGCGACAGTCGCCCTGCTCTGCCTGGAAGCGAAGGCTGCGCGGGTCAGGATATTTGACCGGACCTGTAACGATCCGCGCCGTTGTTATGTGCAGAGCGGCATCGCGGCGGCGATTGAAGCTCTGGATGACAAGCGGGTCGAGCTTGAGCATATTGACCGCCGCGGCTATCAGGAGATTCTGCTGAAAAACGGTGTGGCGTTGAAGAAATGGGAGTTTTACAAACCGGCGCTCACTGCCGACCGGCTGATTAATCTGCCGATTGCCAAGGATCATTCGATCTCTGTTTTGACCCTCGGGATGAAGAATATCATGGGGGTGATCGGCGGCAATCGCGGCGTTTTGCATCGCAACATTGACGAGGCGCTGGCGGATATCAACAGTGTCATTCACTCGGATCTGACAATTATCGATGCGACCCGTATTCTGACGGCCAACGGTCCGCAAGGGGGGAGCCTGGACGATGTGAAGAGGCTCGACACCTTGATCGCATCGGCCGACATCGTGGCGGCTGACAGTTATGCAGCGACCCTGTTCGGTTTTCGCCCCGAACAGATCCCGACGATTGTTGCCGGAGCGAAACGCGGACTCGGGGTCATGGATCTGAGCAAGGTGAAAAAGGTTTGAACGCAAAGAGACGCATCGATTGGCACAGGCTGCGTCAAGCGACTCAGATCGCCTGCCTGCTCGGCTTTCTCTGGCTGTTTTTACAGACCGAATACCGTGATGCCGATCAGCTCCCCTATCCGGTCAGTCTGTTGTTTCGGATCGATCCGCTGGCAGCCGTTGCCGATGCGCTGGCACCCGGTCCGTTCAGCTGGGAGGTTCTCTGGCCCGCCCTGCTCCTTCTCGGGCTGACCGTTCTGTTCGGGCGTTTTTTTTGTGGCTGGATCTGTCCGCTTGGAACGACCCTCGATGGCTTTGGCAAGGTGACGGGTCGCGGCCATACCGCAGTTCGTCCGGCCTGGCGCCGGTTCAAATATCTTCTGCTGATCAGTCTGGTCGTCGCCGCCCTGTTCGGGGTGCAGCAGATCGGACTGTTTGACCCTTTAAGCATTTTCCTGCGGACACTCACATTGACCGTCTATCCGGTCTGGAACCTGTTGTTGAACAAACTGTTCGATGTCGCCTACACCGTCGAACTGCCGCTGATCAACGAGACCCTCTTTTTGTTTTTTCGCGACAATCTGATGGCGTTTCATCAACCGATCTTCACTCTCGCCCTGTTTACGCTCCTGATCTTTGTCGGGATTATTCTGCTTGAAAAAGTGGAACGACGATTCTGGTGCAAGAATGTCTGTCCTCTCGGGGCGCTGCTCGGTCTCTGTTCTAAATACGCCCTGATCGAACGCCGACCGGATGCGGTCTGCAGCGATTGTCAGCGCTGCGCTACAGAGTGTCGCAGCGGCGTTGTCGCCGGAACTTATCGTAAGCAGGAGTGCTTCCTCTGTCTCGATTGCGCGGGGTTTTGTCCGCATGAACGGGTCACATTCCGTGTTTCAGCAAACAGCCCGCCCACCTCTATCGATCTGACCCGCCGTCATCTGGTCGGAGCCGCCGCCTGTGGCGCTCTGATTGCGCCGACCATGTTGATCAGTCCGGCGCAGGCCAAGGTTAACCCCTACCTGATCCGTCCACCGGGAGCGGTTGCAGAAGAGGAGTTTTTGCGCCGCTGCATCCGTTGTGGCGAATGTATGAAGGTCTGCATCGGTGGCGCCCTGCATCCGGCTCTTGCCGAAGCCGGAGTGAGTGGGCTCTGGACCCCTTTATTGGTGGCCCGGCTCGGTTATTGTGAATACAACTGCACCCTCTGCGGTCAGGTCTGTCCGACCGGCGCGATTCGTGAGCTCAAGGTCGAGCCGAAACGCAAAGAAGTGATCGGTCTGGCCGTGATCGACAGGAACAGCTGTCTCCCTTTTGCCCGCAACGAAGAGTGTCTGGTCTGTGAAGAACACTGTCCGACCCCAAAAAAAGCGATTATTTTTGAGCAGCGTCAGATTCCGGTCGATGGTGAGATGATGAGTTTTAAATTTCCGCAGGTGGTGAAAAACCTCTGTATCGGTTGCGGTATCTGCGAAACCAAATGTCCCCTGCAGGGGCGCAGCGCGATCCGGGTTGTCAATGAAGGGGAGAGTCGGCAGCAGCAAAATGAACTGACAACCGGAGGTTATGGATGAAGATCTCCCTCTTTATTGTATCGCTGCTCCTGCTGCTGGTTTCCAGCATGGCCGTGGCAGATCAGACACTATTGATTGACGATTTTGAGCACGGCCTCACCCCGCTCTGGAGTGTCAAATCGTTTGTGGGGCAGACTGATTATCAGGTTGTTGCCGACGGGTCGACGCAGGTTCTGCAGGCGCAGAGCAACGGCACCGCGTCCGCCCTGATCTATCAGACCGAATTTCTGCTTGCCGACTATCCGGTGGTCAGCTGGCGCTGGAAGATTGC
>JACUTX010000043.1 GCA_014859615.1 Desulfuromonadales bacterium
TGAATCATCTTTTTTACAGCACGACCATCGGCCGAATCTTCGCCAGAGTCTTGGCGCCAACCCCGTTGACTTTCAGCAGGTCATCGACCTTGGTAAATGGCCCATTCTGCTTACGAAAGGCGACAATCCGCTCGGCGGTCACCTTGCCGATCCCCGGCAAGGCTTGCAAGTCAGCCACAGTCCCGGCATTCAGACTAACTTTTGCAGACTGCTCAACCGCATCGGCACCCCCGGCGGCAAACAGAATCACGGGAGTCGACACCCCCAGAACAGACAACATCAACAGAACAGTGATTAAACGTTTCATATTTTCCCCTATTATATGAGTGATGAGACAATCCCGGCATACCATTACCCCCCTCAACCCCCCTTCCTGCTCGCGAATTTGTCGTCTTGCCGGATAGAAACGACATTAGAGAATCATTATACAGAAGTGAATGCGATGGTCAAGGATTTAAAACCAGCGATTCAAGGGGTCGGTGAGAGGCGAAAGTTTCTTGCCGGTGATATTACTGAGGGAAAAATTAATGGCAAAGGTGCGGTCACCCGGGCGTTCTGACCAGCTGCCGGAAACGGACCAGCAACCGCTGCGATACTCAAGTGACGTACGGTAATCAAGCGTTTGATTCTCCTGCAGGTCGAAACGCCCCTCATAGTTAGCGTAGAAGGGAGCCATAAAAGCAAGATCGACGCCGATAGAAAAAAATTCAAAGTCGGTCCGTTTATAACTGTAATTAAGTAACAGACCGTTGCCTGCCTGATCATTAATGCCACCCCAGACCGCCAATCCCTCCATCTGACCCGGTTTTTCGTCTATATCTGTTGCAACGTCGGTGCGCAAATAGACGCGCTCAAATGGGCGGATTTCCAGCTCTGTGAAGAGGGGTGAAAAGGGGTGGCGATTCTCGTCCGGGAGGGAAAGGGACCGGCGCTGCTCGTGCAGGTCATAATCGACCGATAGACGCAGGTTGACGAAATCCCGGTAAATCGAGAGCCCATCTTCAGATTTCTGTCGTGTGGTCCAGCGATTATCGAGAAAAAGATGCAGCCGGTTGATCTCTGAAAAATCGTCATATAAATCAAAAGTTGCAATATCCGTCGTATCGACCCCCGGTGCATACAAATATTTAAGCTGCAGTTCCAAGGCGTGACGCAGAGCGGTGAGATCGTCGGGTCGCCGGTAGATCCGGGCTAGACGATTGCCAATGGTCAGAGATGCTTCAGGTCGACCAATTCTGTGCGACTCTGCATCGACCCGATAGAACTGTTCGCGCCAGGCGATCGCCGGCAAAACATTCAGATAGCGGGTCGACAGGGCATCGGTACTCAAAGTTGGGAGGAGACGAAGACGCGAACCGGTTGTCCCTGTTTGTCGCCAGAAGTTGGACCAATCGATCTCCAGTGCAGTGACCAGTGGCGTGGCGAGAAAACGTTGCGGGACAACGGTTAAACCGATTTGCGGCAAGGTCTGCAGAACCGTTGATGTGTTTTGCGTCAGCCCCCTGGTGTAACGCGCCAGGCCGGTCAGGTTCGTCTTCCCCCAGAGCTTGCTCAGATAAAGATCGGAGCGCACGCTGTCACTTGTATATTCCTGCGATGAACCACCAAACAGTTCCAGATAGTCGTCACTGTTCACATACTGGCTGTTGATAACAAGACGGGTATCGCCGGACAAAAAGCCATCATGCTGCCACTCAACCAGATAGCGATCCGGTTCACCGTCGATGCCGGTTACATAGTTCCCCGACAACCTGGCCGGGCGAACCGTATTGATAAAATATCGATATTCCAGCCCGGTTCCAACTCCGATCCGGGACATGGAATCGAGGGTCAGGGTTGCATCCTGGTCGACTGAAAGCACCTGGTACCAGGGGATGCTGATTTGGGTTCCACGGCGGCTTGAAGAGCCGACTGTCGGCATCAAAAAGCCGGAACTCCTTTCTGTCTTGGCCGGAAAAGCTAAATAGGGGAGATAGAGGACCGGCAGGTCAAAAATATAAAATCTTGCATTTTTAGCCTGGGCAAAATGGCCGAGATTCACATCAATCTGTTGCGCGCCAAAACTCCATGTCGGTCTTTCGCCGGCACAGGAGGTAAAGCGCCCGTCGACAATCTTATAACTGTTTTTACCGAGTGTTTCGATCTTTGAGCCGGAGAGGTAGATCCGTCCGGGCATCGCAATCTGACCATTGGCCATTTCCCCCCGCCCGGTTTGAAAATTATAGGTCAGGGAATCTGCAGTCACAATCCCCTGCGGTGAATTCATCCGCACGGAACCGTCACAATAAATATCGCCATTTTTCTCATCCCAGCGTGCCTGATCAGAACGAAGTTCAATCTCACCCTGAAGGATCAAAACATCCCCTTCGGCTTTGACATCTCCTTGTTCGCGATCAAATACCAGACTATCAGCGCTCAACCGCACCTCTTCATCCGGTGCAGCCAGAGCCGAAAAAGCGAGGAGCAGACCGACAATTAAAAAAAGCGCAGCTCGGATCAAAAAATTAAGTGACAACGGTTGTTTTCTCCCGTTCCAGAATTTCACGCGCGGCCGCAACCAAAAACAGCGAACCGGCCACCAGCACGATCTCATGATCAGAACAGGCCAGGCGGGCCGCCCTGAGCCCATGCTCAACATCCTGACACGCCACCGTCGGGAGCCCGGCCTCGCCTCCGGCACGAACCAAGTCTGCTGCTAACAGCGGCTCTTCGATCGGCGGTTCCACACAGTAGAGCGTCACGACAAAACCCAGCAGCGGTTGCAGAATATCGAGCATCGCTTTGTCCCGCTTCATCCCGACCAGCCAATGAATGCGATGATAACCGCCCGCAGCAAGATAAGCCGCCAGCACCTCGGCCCCTGCACCATTATGAGCACCATCAAGGAGGATACGCTGGTCAGATCCGACCCACTCCAGACGCCCCGGCCAAAAGACCTTGGCTACTCCATCCGCCAGATTTACGTTGTCAAGCGCAACCCCCTGGCGCCGCAAAATTTCGGCTGCTGCCAGGGCCACAGCCATGTTTTGCTGTTGATGCACCCCGGCAAGCGCTGTCTGCAGACTGTCGAGATCGGTATCAAGCCCTTGATAATGCATCGTCTCTCCATCAAACGACGAGGTAAAATCAACTCCGTCGACAACCGGATCGGCCCCGGCGTTTGCGGCAGCAGAAAGGAGTACAGCAAGAACGGTTGGCAGCTGTCTGGAAATAACAACTGGGACTCCTTCACGCATAATACCGGCTTTTTCAGCCGCAATCGCTTCGAGTGTGGAGCCGAGGTGAGCCTGATGATCAAACGCTATCGGGGTTATGATGGAGAGAACCGGAGAGACGACGTTGGTCGCATCGAGCCGCCCCCCCATCCCGACTTCCAGGACGGCAACCTCTACCCGGTTGCGTCGAAAGGTCTCCAGAGCCAGAGCGGTTGTGAACTCGAAAAAGGTCAGAGGGAGATCACGCCCGATCAGACGGATGTCTTCGATAAGTGGTTCAAGGATTTCAAAATCGACCGGCGTCCCGTCGATTCTGATCCGCTCGGTGAAACAGTGCAGGTGAGGAGACGTATAAAGCCCCGTTTTCACTCCGCCCTGCCGCAACATCTCGGCCAGAGCCGAGGCTGTCGACCCTTTGCCGTTGGTTCCGGCAACCAGAACCGTCTTGTAGAGGCTGGACGGAGAATCGAGCCGAACGTGGAGGGTACGGATATTGTCGAGCCCAAGCTTGATGCCGAAGGTCTGCAACCCGTACAGATAATCGAGGCTTTCACGACCGGTCATTGGTCAGTTTTTTGTAAAAACCCGCAGAATCTGTGCGAGTTTGGCTTTCATCTCCTGACGACGCACAATCATATCGACCATGCCGTGCTCTAGCAGATATTCGGAACGCTGGAACCCTTCCGGAAGCTTCTGGCGAATGGTCTGCTCGATGACACGGGGTCCGGCAAAACCGATCAGAGCACGCGGCTCCGCAATATTGAGATCTCCGAGCATGGCAAAGCTGGCCGTAACACCACCGGTGGTCGGATCTGTCAAAACCGAGATAAACGGAATGCCGGCCGCACGAATCTTAGCCAGTGCAGCGCTGGTTTTGGCCATCTGCATCAGGGAGAGAATACTCTCTTGCATCCGGGCCCCACCGGAGGAGGAGAAGATCAGAACCGGGGCCTTCTTTTCCAGGCCGCGTTCAATGACACGGGTTATTTTTTCGCCGACGGCGGATCCCATACTCCCCCCCATGAAACTGAAGTCGAACACAGCAAGCGCCACCGGCAACCCTTCAATTTCACCTTCGCCGCATTTGACGGCATCACCGCCACCAAGTTTTTTGACCGTCGCTTTGATCCGCTCCTTGTAACTCTTCGAATCCTTGAATTTCAAGAAATCGACTGGCATCATCTCTGCATCCATCTCGACAAAGGTGCCCGGATCGATAACCAGCTCGATCCGCTCATGAGCGCTGATACGAAAGTGATAATCACACTTCGGACAGACGTTCAGGTTTCGCTCGATCTCCTTGCTGTAGATAATCTCTTCACAGTTTTTACATTTAGTCCAGAGCCCTTCTGGCATCTTCATATTCTTTTTTTCAACCGGCATAATCGGTTCTTTTGATTTTTTAAACCAGGACATAAATTACCTCATAGTTTGAGACGATAGCTCAAAATTCAAAGATTTCACCGCCATTTAGAACCTGTATTCGCGGATC
Source organism: Desulfuromonadales bacterium (assembly GCA_014859615.1). Taxonomy (GTDB): domain Bacteria; phylum Desulfobacterota; class Desulfuromonadia; order Desulfuromonadales; family UBA2294; genus Kmv16. The sequence continues at coordinate 4,708 of JACUTX010000043.1, forward strand.
GTGTAAAGCGGCAAGTTCCGTCTGGAGTTCTTCCAGAAACTGCGGTTTCATGTGAAAAATCTTAATCGGGACATCCCGTTCACCGAACTTTTCCAGTTCAACCTTAAGCAGGGCAGGCGTCAAGTGTCCGCTGATCTGAGCCAACCTTTCGAACCGATCTGGAAAAGATGTTTCGATAAAAGCAATTTTTAACTCAGAACAGTTTTCAGCCATCGCCCAGATTGCAGCGGTTGTCGAAGTGTCTCCGGAGTAGAACAGACTCCCGCTTTTTGCCGAGAGACAGTAGCCGACCGTGTAGACGGTGTGATTGGTCGGCGCAAAACTGACCGTGTACCCACCGATTTCGATCGTCCCACTCTCAGGGAGACTATTTAAAGAGACAATCGGAACACCCCGCGTCGATATTTTCGTAAAATCTGGCCAGATATAATCATTAAACAGATGCTGCCGCAAGGCAGCAAGAACCGGCTGCGCCCCCCAGATGCGAATCGGTGTTGTGCGCTGACTCATGACATTGTCAGCCAAAAAGGCCAGATCGACAATGTGGTCGAGATGGGCATGAGTCAGAAGAATATCGTCAATCTGCACCTGTTCTTCCAGCGTCAGCGAAGAGGCGATTGTCCCTGCATCAAGCAGAAGGGCTTGATCGATCAACAGACTGCTGGTAAAACGTCCGGGGACACGCGATCCATAACAACCTAATACCCTGATTTTCATCCTCAGCAGTGCAGAAGCCGCCTAGACGGACAGCCGCATCCCCTCCTTTAGCGACCGGATAAATGCATAAACTTCCGGTAACAGTTTTACACTCCCTGCGTAAGCAGCAATAATGTTCACCAGGGCGCTGCCGACCACAACCGCATCAGCAAACCGGGCAACGGCTGCCGCGTCATCCGGAGAAGTTATCCCGAAGCCGACTGCGACCGGAACCGGACTCAGTTTCTGTATTTCACACACCTGTGCAGCAATAGCTTCCGCGTCAATCCGCTGCGTTCCGGTGACGCCCGTCATCGAAACGTAATAGAGATACCCTTCACCCGACGCGGCCAACTGCCGCATCCGCGCCAAAGGGGTCGTCGGTGCGAGCAGGGAGATCAAATCGACACCATTTTTCTTGAGCTCGGTATGAATTTCATCCGCCTCTTCAAAAGGGACATCGACCAGCAACAAACCGTCAACACCCGCCTCGGCCGCAGCCAAAGCAAAGAGTGCAGGACCGAAGACAAAGACCGGATTATAATATCCCATCAGAATGATCGGGACATTCGTTCGTTCGCGAACCCGCGTCACCAGTTGAAGCACCCCGGTCAGGGTTGTCCCCGCCAGAAGAGCACGCTCGGAAGCCGCTTGAATCGTCGGGCCGTCTGCCATCGGGTCAGAGAACGGTATCCCGAGTTCAATCAGATCAGCCCCGGCTTCGACCAGCGTGTGAATCAGCTCTTCAGTCGTTGCCAGATCCGGGTCGCCAGCCGTCAAAAAGGGGACCAGTGCCGTCCTCCCTTCCCGCTTTAAAGCCGCCAATGTTGCACCGATCGAACTCATAGCCTCACCATTTTCAAAAACCGATTTTTAACCATATTAAATAACATGGAAATTTTCAACACTCTTGCGCAAGTTGTTGCGTTAAACAGAGAAATTCGTTGAATAAAGGAGCATCCATCCGGCCGGTCTGAAGATTGTAGCGGCTGGTGTGATAACAGGCTGCCAGCCAGAGGCCGTTCGGCAGACGGTAGTGCGCGCCATGCGCAAACGGGTAATCGACGAGCCGTGCAATCATCCCCTGCTCGCGAAAGAGTTTAAGACAGCTGTCATAAGCCCCTTTCCCTAACGCAATAATCACTCGCAGATTGTCCAGGGCCGCCAACTCGCGCGCAAGGTACGGCCGGCAGTTGGTAAATTCAGCCGCGACCGGCTTATTGTCCGGCGGAACACACTTCACCGCGTTGGTGATATACATATCCTTCAACGTCAGGCCGTCACGACAATCCTGCGCTTCCGACTGATTGGAGAAACCGGCCGCATGCAACAACGGGTACATAAAATCCCCGGCACCGTCGCCGGTAAACGGTCGCCCCGTCCGATTCGCGCCATGCGCACCGGGGGCCAGACCGACCAGACAGATCCTCGCCTGCAGATCACCAAAGCCATTGACCGGTCCGTTGTGATAAGCATCACGCACACGCCCCTTTGCAGGCTTGAGCCTGGCAAGATACGCCACCAAACGCGGACAACGGACGCAACCGGCAAGTCCCTGCAGCTCGATTTGCGCCATCAGCGCCCCGAACCGCCCGGTTTACCTCCACTGCTGTACCGCCGACGGGGGCGTTTGGGAGGGGTCGAGGCTGCTTTCTTTTCAGGCTGAGGTGTTTTCTTGTGCGGTACACCCCGCTTGTAATCGTGGCAGAGATCTTCCTCCTGCGGCACGGTACTCGGGATTTTCTGACCGATATACTCCTCGATATCGGGGAGGAAAAATGCGAGATCCTCATCGGCAAAACTGATCGATTTGCCGAGCGCGCCAGCCCGGGCCGTCCGCCCGATCCGGTGCACGTAGTCTTCGGCATCCTGCGGGAGGTCGTAGTTCACAACATGCGTCACGCCGTCGATATGAATTCCGCGTGAAGCGACATCGGTTGCGACCAGAAAGGTGATTTTCCCCTCCTTGAAATCATCCAGAATCCGCATCCGCTTTCTCTGGAGAACATCGCCGGAGAGAACCGCGACCTTGTAGTCGTTATGCTGCAGGCGGGCAGAAAGGTGCTCCGCCTCTCGTTTGGTATTGACGAAAATCAAAACACGGATGGTCTGCGTCTCTTTTTTCATCAAGCCGAGCAGCAGCGCAAACTTCTCTCGGCGCGCCACATGGTAGGCGATCTGTTCAATCCGCTCGGCGGTCACCTGTTCCGGCTCGATCCGCACCTTGTCGGTTATATTCATGAATTCGTAGGCCAACTCCATGACGCGTTGCGACAGGGTGGCCGAGAAAAGCATGGTTTGCCGCTGTTCAAACGGTGGGAGTTTGCGCAGGATGAAACGGAGATCCTTGATAAACCCCATATCGAACATCCGGTCAGCCTCATCGATCACCAGCGATTCGACATCCTTGAGGCTGAAGACATTCTGTTTGGCGTAATCGATCAGACGCCCGGGAGTGGCAACGATGACATCGACACCATCGCGAAGCGCCTGGCGCTGTTTCTCATAATCGACACCGCCAAAAATCGGCTGCACCTTGAACGGGCAGAAGGCCCCGAGTCCATCGGCATCGGCGCAGATCTGCACCACCAGTTCACGGGTCGGTGCCAGCACCAGAGCACGTGGTCCCCTCTTTTTACCTGTTTTGGGAGTAGCCGACAGGCGCGTAAACAGAGCAATCAGAAAGGCTGCTGTCTTGCCGGTTCCGGTCTGCGCCTGGGCTGCCACATCATGCCCGAGCAACGCCAGAGGAATAGCCTCTTCCTGTACGGGGGTTAAATCGGTAAAACCGATCTGCTCAATGCCACGCAGAAGATCGGCAGGAAGATCGAGTTCGGTAAATTTCATAGTCTGTTAACTTTCATAAATTCGACATATCGGCCGCTGCGAAACGCCTCTATATCCGTTTGTTTAAAATTGTATCCCCATCGCTTCTGCGACGGTATGGATATCCTTGTCACCCCGGCCTGACAGACAGACCAGCAGGATTGCATCCGATGACAAAGTTGGTGCGCGCCGGAGAACCTCGGCGATAGCGTGTGCGCTCTCCAGAGCCGGAATAATCCCCTCAAGCTCGGTCAGCAATCGAAAAGCGGCCAACGCCTCTTCATCTGTCACTGCGACATATTCGGCCCGACCACTCTCTTTAAGAAAAGCATGCTCCGGCCCGACCCCAGGGTAATCGAGACCTGCAGAGATCGAATGAGCATGCTGGATCTGACCATCATCATCCTGCAGCAGATAGGTTTTGTTTCCGTGCAGAACCCCGACGCTCCCGGCAGATATACTCGCAGCATGTTTGTCCGTATCGATACCGAGGCCGGACGCCTCAACCCCGATCAGGCGGACCGATTCATCTTCAATAAACGGAGTAAACAGGCCGATAGCATTTGAACCCCCACCGATGCAGGCGATCGCCGCATCAGGGAGCCTGCCGGTCGCGGCCAGCACCTGCTCCCTTGCCTCACGACCGATCACCGTCTGAAAGTCACGAACCAGTTGCGGATAGGGGTGAGGGCCTGCAGCCGTCCCGATCACATAAAAGGTGTCGCGAACATGCGTCACCCAGTGCCGCATCGCATCATTCATCGCATCTTTGAGTGTAGCCGTCCCACTGGTCACTCCGTGCACTTTGGCCCCGAGCAGCTTCATCCGAAAAACATTAAGAGCCTGTCGGCGAATATCTTCCGTCCCCATGAATACTTCACATTCGAGATCGAAAAGAGCCGCAACCGTCGCCGTCGCAACACCGTGCTGACCGGCACCCGTCTCGGCGATAACCTTCTTTTTCCCCATGCGCCGCGCCAACAGCGCCTGACCGACGGTGTTGTTAATTTTATGCGCGCCGGTGTGATTGAGATCTTCACGTTTGAGATAGATCCGTGCGCCCCCGCACTGCTGCGTCAATCGCTCGGCAAAATAGAGCGGGCTGGGCCGTCCGACGTACTGTTTAAGGTAATAGTCAAACTCTTCAAGAAAGGTCGGATCAGCCATCGCTTCATTGTAAGCCTGTTCCAGTTCAAGCAGTGCAGGCATCAATGTCTCGGCGACATAGCGACCGCCAAACTGACCAAAATGCCCACGTGCATCAGGCTGTTGATATCGACTCATTCCCTCATCCCTTTGACCGCCCGAATAAAGGCCGTCACTTTAGCATGATCTTTTATCCCCGGAGCCAGCTCCACTCCGCTCGACACATCGACGGCATAAGGTCGCACCGCCACGATAGCCGCAGCGACATTCTCCGGGGTCAATCCCCCCGCCAGAATGATCGGCCGTTTTGTCGCTACAACTGCAGCCAGATCCCAGTTGAAAGACTTTCCGCTCCCGCCAAAAAGATTCGGTACCCAGGCATCAAGCAGCAAGGTCGAGACCTGATAGTCGGCATGATTTGCAAGACTGTCGACGTCCTTGACGCGTAACGCCTTGATACTGCGCAGTGGCCTATAGTCTGACCGATCAGGACTCTCGTCACCATGTAGCTGTATCGCATCAAGCCCGCAATAAACGACTGTTTCGCGGATAATCGCCGCCGCGGCGTTGACAAACAGACCGACGCGGGTGATGAATGGCGGCAGCGCCGCACAAATTTCACGGGCCGTCTCTATTGTTACAAAGCGCGGGCTTCCGGCATAAAAGACCAGACCGATCGCATCCGCCCCGCAGGCAGCGACATGCAGAGCGTCGACCATATTGGTCACTCCGCAGATTTTAACCAGCGGTGCCATGGACGGATCCCTCTTCAACCGATTTTTGGCAGATGCGACAAAGATTCCCTGATCGCTTCGGCCGGGTAGTCATAATCTTCGAGTTCACCATTAAAGTAGGCATCGTAAGCGGTCATATCAACATGACCATGACCGGAGAGGTTAAAGAGGATCGTCTTCTCTTTCCCTTCCTCCTTGGCCTGCAACGCCTCTTCGATTGCGCCGCGAATTGCATGCGACGATTCCGGCGCCGGAATGATCGATTCTGTGCGCGCAAACAGAACCGCCGCTTCAAAACAGGCCGTCTGCGCAACCGCTTTCGCCTCAATCACCCCTTCGTGCAGCAGTTGCGAGACCAGCGGCGAAGCGCCATGATATCGCAACCCGCCAGCATGAATTCCCGGCGGCATGAAATCGTGCCCGAGAGTATACATCTTGGAGATCGGTGCCATCTTGGCGGTATCACCGTAGTCGAAGGCATACGTCCCTTTGGTCAGAGTCGGACAACTGGCCGGTTCATAGGCGACAATCCGGATCTCTCGACCATTGGCTTTATCAGCTATAAACGGGAACGCGATCCCGGCAAAATTTGAACCGCCGCCATGACAGCCGATGACCACATCAGGAAAGGCACCGACCATGGCGAGCTGTTCCTTGGCCTCGAGACCGATCACGGTCTGATGCAGGCAGACATGATTAAGGACACTGCCAAGCGCGTAACGGGTATCTTCATGCGTCGCCGCATCTTCGACTGCTTCGCTGATGGCAATACCGAGCGATCCCTGATTATCGGGATCCCTGGCCAAAATTGAGCGCCCCGCATTGGTCTGATTCGACGGTGACGGCAGGACATTGGCCCCCCAGAGCTGCATCATACTCTTCCGATACGGCTTCTGGCCATAAGAAACCTTGACCATGTAGACCGTACATTCCAGACCGAAATGCTGACAGGCCAGAGCTATCGACGATCCCCACTGTCCGGCGCCGGTCTCTGAAGCGATCCGTTTCGTCCCGGCAATCTTGTTGTAATAAGCCTGCGGGACAGCCGTATTCGGCTTGTGTGATCCGGCGGGCGAAACACCTTCGTACTTGTAATAGATCTTGGCCGGAGTCCCGAGTGCTTTCTCCAATTGATGCGCACGAATCAACGGCGACGGACGCCAGAGACGGAGAATATCCCGCACCTCTTCCGGGATATCGATCCAGCGCTCTGTCGAAACCTCCTGCTCGATCAACGGCATCGGGAAGAGCGGGAGCAGATCATCCGGCGTAACCGGCTGCAGTGTCCCCGGATGAACAACCGGAGCCATCTGACCCGGCATATCGGGGATGATATTGTACCACTGCTTCGGAAGTCTATCTTCCGGCAATAAAATTTTTGTTTGCATTCATACGCTCCTTCTTCCCTGAATTTGTCTGATCCAAAAAAACTCATCAGCCGAGACGTTAGCACTCACCCTGAAGTTCCCTCAGTTTAGCACCAATATCTTCTTCACGCATCAGCGATTCACCGACCAGAAAACCGCGAGCTCCGGCCTGCTGCAACCGCAGAATATCATCTCGGGAGGTAATGCCGCTCTCGGAGACGACAAAATGCCCCTCGGGGATCAGTGGCCACAGCCGTTTTGTGGTTGCCAGATCCGTTACGAATGTGCGCAGATTACGGTTATTGATCCCGATCAGTTGGCAATCCGTCGCCAGCCCCTTTTCCAGATCCTGCTCATCGTGGACTTCCAGCAGAACATCAAGATGCAGCTCGGCAGCCCGCTGCGAAAATTCGAGCAACTGCTCAGTCTCAAGCATCGCAGCGATCAGCAGGATGGCATCGGCTCCGGCGACCCGCGCCTCAAGAATCTGATACGGATCACAGATAAAATCCTTACGCAACAGCGGCAGACTGACCCCTTCACGGATGTTTCCGAGATAGCACAAGTCCCCCATAAAGAAGCGCTCATCGGTCAATACCGACAGACAGGTCGCACCGTTATTCTGATAGATTTTGGCAATCGCCAAAGGATCAAAATCCGGCCGGATCACCCCTTGACTCGGCGACCCCTTCTTCACTTCGGCAATGATCGCGGGGCAATCCGAATCGGCTGTGGCACGCAAAGCACGCAGAAATCCGCGTGGCGGTCCCTCAATTTGCAGCAACTGTTCTTCAAGTCGCACAGTCGGAAGTGACATTTTGGCGGCAGCTACCTCCTCGCGCTTATGGGCAACAATCTGCTTCAGAATATCGGGGATAAAAGTCATCGGTTGACTCACTTCTTCTGCGTCTGCTCTGCCAGGGACAACAGACGACTGAGCGCCTCGCCCGAATCGATCGCCTCAGCCGCCCGCGCTATTCCGGCTTGAGGATCGGGACAAATACCGGCCGCTGTTAGGGCAAAAGCGCTGTTGAGCAGAACAATATCCCGTTTCGGGCCCGCCGCTCCAGAGAGAACCGCGCGGACAATCTTTGCATTCGCTGCAGCATCGCCCCCCTGCAAATCAGCCAGGGGACAACAGGTGAAACCGAACTGCTCCGGTGTAATAGTATAAGAGGTCACTTTACCCCCAGCAATTTCGGCAACCCAGGTCGGGCCGGTCAGGGTTAATTCGTCCATCCCGTCAGAACCGTGAACCACAAAACCGTGCCGACAGCCGAGTTTCAGCAGAACTCCGGACAGAAGATCAACCAACTCATGCCGGTAAACGCCGAGGACCTGACGATCTGCGCCAGCCGGATTCGTCAACGGGCCAAGGATATTAAATATCGTCCGGATACCGATCTCCTTACGCGGACCGATCGCATATTTCATCGCACCGTGCAAGGCCGGAGCAAACAGAAAACCGACGCCGATTTTTTCGATGCACTCAGCAACTTGTGTCGGCGTAACATCGAGATTGACGCCTAGAGCTTCGAGGACATCCGCGCTGCCACAGGCCGACGAAATGCTCCTGTTCCCATGTTTGGCCACCTTGATTCCACAGGCAGCAACAACAAAAGCTACGGTTGTCGAAATATTAAAGCTGCGCGTCCCGCTACCACCGGTACCGCAAGTATCAATGATCGTCTCATGATCAATATTGATGTCGTCGCGGTCGATATCGATCGTCGAACCGACCCTGATCGGTGTCGCATGTGCACGCATAACACGGGCGGCGCCGGTAATCTCGTCCACCGTCTCCCCCTTCATGCGCAGGGCGGCTATGAATGCTCCGATCTGGGCTCCTGTCGCCTCGCCCCCCATAATCTGGTCCATGACATCGACCATCTCGTTTTCGTTCAGGCTCTCCCCTTCGACGACCCGGGCAATCGCTTCCTTGATCATGGTCTCCTCGTCGCTGCACTCATGTTCAGAAAATTACGTAAAATCTGTTTCCCGTCAATTGTCAAAATTGATTCAGGGTGAAACTGCACCCCCCAGACCGGCAGAGCAGAATGGGCAACCGCCATAATTTCAGCCTGATCTGTCCACGCTGTTACCTTAAGACAAGACGGGAGAGAGTCCCGCTCTGCCAGCAAAGAATGATAACGAGTCGCCACAAACGGATTTGACATGGAGTGAAACAGGCCACTTTCATCGTGATGCATCCGGCTGGTTTTGCCGTGCATTAAATTTTTTGCGCGAACAATTCTCCCGCCAAAAGCCTGTACGATCGACTGATGTCCGAGACAGACCCCAAAAATCGGGATCTGGCCAGCAAAAGCCTGAATCGCTTCGATGGAAATTCCGGCATCGTCAGGTGTACAGGGGCCGGGTGAAACCACAAGATGAGATGGATGTCGCGCAGCAATCTCGGCAATAGAGATAGAATCGTTGCGCCAGACTTCAACCTCGACGCCGAGTTCACTGAAGTATTGAACAAGATTGTAGGTAAAAGAATCATAATTATCGATCATCAGGAGCATCTCAATACAACCCCTTCCGGGCCAGCTCAACCGCCCTTACAACCCCCTGCGCTTTGTTGATTGTCTCCTGGTACTCCGCTTCAGGATCTGAGTCCGCGACAATACCGGCACCGGCCTGCAGATGGATCTGACCGTTGTGCACAACCAGGGTACGGATAGCAATCGCCATATCCATGTTGCCATCAAACGAAATGTAACCGACCGCACCCCCATAAATTTCACGCCGGCACGGCTCAAGCTCATCGATAATTTCCATCGCTCTGATTTTTGGCGCCCCAGAGAGTGTCCCGGCGGGGAAGGTCGCACGAAACAGGTCAAATGCATCTTTATCGTCAGGGAGTTCTCCCTGAACGTTTGAAACAATATGCATCACATGAGAATAACGTTCTACGACCATCAACTCATCCACATGAACGGAACCGGGACGACAGACGCGGCCAAGATCATTGCGGCCAAGGTCGACCAGCATAATGTGTTCAGCACACTCTTTTTCATCCGCTAAAAGCTCTTTTTCCAAAGCGAGGTCGGCGGCTACATCAGCACCGCGCGGGCGGGTCCCGGCAATCGGGCGCAGTTCAGCCCGTCGTCCCTCTTTACGCACGAGAACTTCCGGCGAAGCACCAACAACTTTTGTTTCACCAAAGCTGAGATAAAACATATAAGGAGAGGGATTTATAGTTCGAAGTGCCCGGTAGATATCAAAAGGATCCATCTGCAGAGGACCGGAAAACCGCTGCGAAAGAACGACCTGAAAAACATCGCCAGCCCGTACATACTCTTTGCACTTTTCGACTGCAGCTTTGAAGGCCTCTTTGTCAAAATTTGCAACAAGCGGCAATGCCGCGCCGACAGTCGCTTTCTGTTCCGGCAGATGCAATGGACTGCGTAGCCGTTCAATCAGCCGTTCGACCTCGAAGAGACCGCGTCGATATGCCTCGGCCGGATTCTCTTCTTCTGCAAGGTGAACGTTACAAACGACGAAAATTTTTTGTGTAACATTGTCGAAGATCAGGAGTTTTTCGGTAAACAGGAAACTGCTGTCCCATGTGTCGATCTCCCTTCGGTTACTGTCCGGAAGCTGCTCCACAAAGCGGACAACATCATACCCGAGATAACCGACAGCGCCACCTGAAAAACGGGGGAGGCCCGGCAATTCGACAGGATTAAACGCGGCCATCAACGCACTCAACTTCTGGAGGGGATCGTCACATTGACCAGATTCAACCACTGCACCATCTTCAATAATCTCAAAATAGCAGTCTTTACTCCGAAACATCCGACCCGGGCCGGTACCGAGAAAAGAATAGCGGGCCCACTTTTCACCCCCCTGGATACTCTCCAGCAGAAAAGAAGCCCGGCCGTCATCGATTTTTCGAAAGGCGGAAACCGGGGTTTCCATATCTGCCAGAATTTCACGGCAGACCGGGATAAGATTCCCATGCCGGGCCAAAGAAACAAACTCATCTAAAGATGGAAAATGCATCAAAATATCCATAAGTTAAAG
>JACUTX010000322.1 GCA_014859615.1 Desulfuromonadales bacterium
CCGAACCTGCTCGGAAAAATAGGACTCAATCGGGAGAGTCTGGTGCGGGCGGTTGAAAAAGAACTCGATAGTCGACCCTCTGTCTCCGGACCAGGTGTGGAGAGTGGCAAAATTTACATCAGTCAGCGTCTGAATCGATTACTGGTGAACGCTGCAACGGAGGCAGACAAGCTCAAGGATGAGTTTATCAGCGTGGAACATCTTCTCCTGGCGCTTGCCGATGAACAGACCCGCACCGCTGCCGGGCGCATGCTGGCAGAACATGGAGTCACCCGGGAGAAGATCCTGAACGGATTGACGACAATCCGCGGGCATCAGCGGGTGACCGGCCCGGATCCGGAAGCGAGCTACCAGGCGCTTGAAAAGTACGGCCGCGATCTGGTGGAGGCCGCCAAAAAAGGGGAACTCGATCCGGTGATCGGTCGCGATGACGAGATTCGTCGAGTGATCCGGATCTTGTCGAGAAAGACCAAAAACAATCCGGTGCTGATCGGCGAACCGGGGGTCGGCAAAACTGCGATCGCCGAAGGGCTGGCGCAACGGATTGTGCGCGGTGATGTGCCGGACGGCTTGAAAAAGAAAACAGTTTTCGCTCTCGATATGGGAGCTTTGATCGCCGGAGCAAAATTCAGGGGTGAGTTTGAAGAACGGCTCAAAGCGGTGCTCAACGAGATCAAGGAGAGTGCAGGGAATATTCTCCTTTTCATCGATGAGCTGCACACGATCGTCGGAGCGGGCAAGGCTGAAGGGGCGATGGATGCCGGGAATATGCTCAAGCCGCTGCTGGCCCGTGGTGAACTGCACTGTATCGGCGCCACTACCCTGAATGAATATCGGCAGTACATCGAAAAGGATGCTGCCCTCGAACGACGCTTTCAGCCGGTTCTGGTCGAGCAGCCGGATGTTGATGATACGATCAGTATCCTGCGCGGGCTCAAGGAGCGGTATGAAGTCCATCACGGGGTACGGATTCAGGATTCCGCTCTGGTTGCAGCAGCGACGCTCTCTGATCGTTATATCTCTGACCGGTTTTTGCCGGATAAGGCGATCGATCTGGTCGACGAGGCGTGTGCCATGGTGCGGACAGAGATCGATTCGATGCCGCAGGAGCTCGATAGCGTGACCCGGCGGCTGATGCAGCTCGAAATCGAAGAGGCGGCCCTGAAGCAGGAGAAGGATAAAGCCAGCCGCGAGCGTCTTGCGGCTCTGCGGCGGGAGCTGGCTGATCTACGGACGCAGGCTGACAGTTTCAAGGCGCAGTGGGATATGGAGAAAACCGGGATTCGTGCGTTGCAGGAGTTGCGCGAAGAGATCGATCAGGTGCGCCAGGAGATCGTGATTGCCGAGCGCAATTATGATCTGAATCGTGCGGCCGAACTGACCCACGGTCGCCTGCCGGAACTGGAGAAAAAATTATCGGCGGCAGAAAAGCGTTCGGCGCAAGATGAAGGGACGCGTTTGGTCCGGGAAGAGATCAGTGAAGAGGAGATCGCCGAAATTGTTTCTCGCTGGACCGGTATCCCGGTCAGCCGCCTGCAGGAAGGGGAGCGGGAAAAACTGTTGAAGCTCGATACGCTTCTGCATAAACGGGTGATCGGGCAGGACGAAGCGGTGCAGCTGGTCGCCGATGCGGTGATCCGGGCCCGGGCCGGGATCAAAGACCCGAAGCGGCCGATCGGCTCGTTTATTTTTCTCGGACCGACCGGGGTCGGCAAGACGGAGCTGGCTCGTGCTCTGGCGGAAGCGCTGTTCGACAGTGAGGAGAATATGGTGCGGATCGATATGTCCGAATATATGGAGCGCCACGCCGTCAGCCGCCTGATCGGAGCTCCCCCCGGCTATGTCGGTTATGAAGAAGGGGGGCAGCTCACCGAGGCGATCCGTCGGCGACCATACGCCGTGCTGTTGTTTGACGAAATCGAAAAAGCCCATCCCGACGTATTCAATGTGCTGCTGCAGATCCTCGATGATGGACGGGTGACCGATGCACAGGGACGAACGGTCGATTTCAAGAATTGCGTCGTGATTATGACCTCGAATATCGGTTCGGAATTTCTCCTCGAAGGGGTCGATGCCGCCGGGGAGATTGTCGAAGCGGCCCGGACGGCGGTGATGAAAGGTCTGCGCAGCCATTTCCGGCCGGAATTTTTGAACCGGATTGACGATATTGTCCTGTTTAAACCGTTGACACGCGGGGAATTGAGTCAGATTGTCGATCTGCAGATGGCAGAAATGAACCGCCGTCTTGCCGCTCAGGGGTTGACGGTCAAACTGTCGGCGGACGCACGCGATCAGATGGCGGCGGCCGCGTACGATCCGGCTTACGGAGCCCGGCCGTTGCGTCGCTATATCCAGCATCAGCTCGAAACGCGGGTCGGCCGGGCGATTATTTCCGGCGAAGCCCGTCCCGGTACGGTGGTGCAGATCGAACTGCAGGCGGGTGAACTGGCGGTTGTCCTGAAAAATGATCCTGAGTAAAGTGTCGGCTAACCATCGACATTTATTAGTA
>JACUTX010000323.1 GCA_014859615.1 Desulfuromonadales bacterium
CTGGAAGAAACTGGCCGGTGACTGGAAGATCGACAGTCTGGCCGCTTTGACACAGGAGTGCAGTCTGGGCGATCTTGACGAGAAGATCGACGCGATGCTCAAGGGGGAGTCGAAAGGGCGGACCTTGGTGAATCTCGATCTTTAAACTGTATCGTTGATGCGGAAGATTAAAAAGGCGGCGCTGAATATCAGCTCCGCCTTTTCTCCTTTAATCCGGCGGACTTTTGGTGTAGTTTGTACCGGCTGGGCTGCAAGGGAGATTTATGATGCGGTTTGCCGAAGTGGGGAAGATTGAATTGTCGATTTAAAAACCGTCTGCACCGGAATTGATGCCGGTCAAACGGTTTTTTTTGTTTGGGGATTGAGAGAATAGAATGACCCATAATCAAAAGAAGCAGCTCGAACAACAGCTCTGGAATATCGCTGATTCTCTGCGCGGCAAGATGCACGCCGATGAGTTTCGCGACTACTGCCTCGGCTTTATCTTTTACAAGTATCTCTCCGAGAAGATGCACCGCTATGCCAACAATATCCTGAAAGAGGATGGGATCGATTTTCACGATATCGATGCGACCTCGGCGGACGGCCAGGCGATGCTGGCAGCGCTGGAAGAGGAGGCGGTGGCGCAGCTCGGTTATTTTTTACTCCCGGCGGAACTGTTCGACTCCCTTGCCAAACGGGGCGAAGACCCGGAGCAGTTTATTCTCGATGACCTCACCGCCGTGCTCCGCAGTATCGAGCGCTCGACCATGGGAACCGAGAGCGAAGAAGATTTTGAAGGGCTGTTTGATGATCTCGATCTCACCTCGACCAAGCTCGGGCGAACCGAGAAGGCGAAGAACGCGCTGATCGCCAAGATTCTCACCCACTTAAACAAGATCGATTTTCGTCTCGATGAGTCCGACACCGATGTGCTCGGGGATGCTTATGAGTATCTGATCGGGCAGTTCGCCAGCGGCGCCGGGAAAAAGGCCGGGGAGTTTTATACCCCCAAAGAGGTTTCGACCATTCTCGCCAAGATTGTCACCACCGGCAAGGATCGTCTCAAGTCGGTTTATGATCCGACCTGTGGTTCCGGTTCTCTTTTGCTGCGCGTGGCGCGCGAGGTGGAAGAGGTGGGGGATTATTACGGTCAGGAGATGAATCGCACCACCTACAACCTGGCGCGGATGAACATGATTCTGCACGATGTGCACTTTCGCAATTTCAATATCTGTCAGGAAGATACCCTGGAACATCCGCAGCACAAAGATCTGCGCTTTGAAGCGGTGGTCGCCAATCCCCCCTTCTCGGCCAACTGGAGCGCCAACCCGCTGCACTTAAGTGATGATCGCTTCAGCCAGTACGGCAAGCTCGCCCCCGGATCCAAGGCCGATTTCGCCTTTGTGCAGCATATGCTTTACCAGCTCGATGAGAGCGGCACCATGGCGGTGGTTTTGCCGCACGGGGTGCTGTTTCGCGGCGCGGCCGAAGGGCAGATTCGCAAATATCTGATCAGTGAACAGAACTGGCTCGACGCGGTCATCGGCCTCCCCGCCAATATCTTTTACGGCACCTCGATCCCGACCTGCGTGCTGGTGTTCAAAAAGTGTCGTCAGCAGCTGGAGGATATCCTCTTTATCGATGCGAGCGCGCACTTTGAAAAGGCGAAGAATCAGAACTACCTGCGTGATGAGCATATCGACAAAATCGTCACCACCTATCGGCAGCGGCTGGTCGAAGAGAAGTACAGTCACCGGGCTTTGCTCGCCGAGATTGCCGAGAACGACTACAACCTCAATATTCCGCGCTATGTCGATACCTTTGCAGAAGAGGTGCCGGTCGATCTGGCGGCGGTAACGGCAGAGCTGCAAGAACTGGAAGCCGGTATGGCACAGATTGACGAAACCATTCGCGGCTTTTGCGCCGAACTGGGGATTGGGGCACCGGTTTGATGGTTGCGGCGGAGAAGAGACATACGCCAGAGTTGCGGTTTGGTGGGTTTTCGGAGGAATGGGCGCAAAAGACTGGAGCAGAAATTACAGACAAAATTACTAAGGGGAGTTCTCCAACTTGGCAAGGATTTGAGTATACGAAACAGGGGGTGTTGTTTGTAACCAGCGAAAATGTGCGTGACGGTTTCCTCGACGTATCCAAGCCAAAGTACCTGCCAGTAGAGTTCTACGATAAACAAAAGAATAGCTCTCTAAGGTTCGGTGACATCCTGATAAATATCGTTGGAGCCTCAATTGGTCGATGTTGCCTTTATAGTCGCAACGAGAGGGCGTTTACGAATCAAGCTGTCGCTCTGTTTCGAGTCAAGGAGAGTAACTCAATTGACTTTGTTGCGTATTGTTACCAACAGTCTCGTATTCAAAAGATTATTTCAGGTACACAGTCAGAATCTGCTCGACCCAATTTATCACTTACGGATTTACGTGAGTTACAATTTAATATCCCTTCCCCCTCTGAACAACAAAAAATCGCCGCCTTTTTGGGTGCGGTTGATAACAAGCTGACGGCAC
>JACUTX010000324.1 GCA_014859615.1 Desulfuromonadales bacterium
TCAAGGAACGCCTTGAAGATCCCTATTTTCGTCAATTGCAGCCACGGCGCGGCAGTACCGAGGCCCGCATCAGTATTTTCAAAAACGCCTACCTTGGAACGCCTCTGAGAAGCAAAGGCTTTGAAAACCGTAAGACCCGCATCGAGTGGTGCATCCTGGCGCACAACCTCTGGAAGTTAGCGCGCATCGCTGTGCAAAACCGGAAAGCTGCTACGGCACAAAAAGAAGCCGCCTGACTGATCGAAGTCCCGTCAAAATAGCAAAGGGGGGAGTCCGTCTAAAATCGTCAGGCGTGCCCGAAATTTATCCAATATTCATTAAAATGACGGCTGCTGATCGTTTCGTCCGCCTGCCGGATTCGTGGTGTCTCTTGGTCCTTGAAAAATTTGCTTAATTGGGACAGGCGCTATTTTACTTTTTTTCTGGCGGCATTCCTTCGTTGCGGTATATTGTCACAGAACATTTAGACTTCAACTTTATGAAATGATAATATTTATGGCTTTTTATCGATCCCTGTCGATTCTGGTTCTGATTCTTTTACTTGCCCCTCTGGCTTTATCCCCGGCTTTGGCTGCGGTTACTTTTGAACTGTTTTATCCGAGCCCAACTGAAGAGGTGATTCTGGGGAGTAACGAACCGTTATACCTCGGCATCCGTTACGATAGTGATCTGCCGGTGCGATTCCTGCCGAGTGCATTACGTCAAAAAGAGAAGAGAGAGATCGGGGCTCGTACAAGCAGTGCTGCTCTGCATGCCTCCGGCCAATCAGAGGCGTTGACCTGGATTTCTTTCGATAACCCGACCCACATCGATGAGGTTGTGGTGACCGCTTACGATGAAGCATGGAATGAAGTTACAGTTGCATCTATCATGATCGACTCGCAATGGAGTGAAACAATCATCGAGTCACCACGTGAACCGGCTGAATGGGTCCAGGCGCTGCAAAAAAAAGAGCGGGTAAAGCGTGATTATTTGTTCGATTCAGCACCGAAACAGCCAGACCCGGTTTCGGATATTATTTTTATCCTTTCCCTGTTGTCGATTCCGGCTTACATCTTCATGCAAATTCAGATGTTGCGTCGCTATCGACTCCGTTGGCGCGAATTAGCTACCGTACCACTGATAACCGCTCTTCCTCTGTCTGTCTACGCCTTTTGGGTCGGGATCGGCTTTAATTCGCGTCTCTGGCCCCCATTCTTTATGTACTTTTCTCTGTTTGCCTGTGGTTATCTGTTGACGCTCTGGACGATAAAAAAGATCAGGGGATAGTTTTGACTCTATCCTGAAATTCATCGGGATTCTCCGTCGCTTTTTTCATGAACGGCGTTATCAACTCTATCGGCATCGGGAAGAGGATCGTTGAATTTTTCTCACTGGCGATCTCGGTTAATGTCTGCAGGAAACGGAGCTGCAAGGCGCCGGTTTCAGCATTGATATTTTTTGCGGCCTTGGCGAGTTTTTCTGATGCCTGCCATTCCCCTTCGGCGTGAATAATCTTTGAACGTCGCTCCCGTTCAGCTTCGGCCTGACGTGCCATTGCCCGCTGCATCTCGATCGGCAAGTCGACATGTTTGATCTCGACATTGGATATTTTAACGCCCCACGGGTCGGTCTGGCGATCGAGCAGTTCCTGCAGGTTTTTATTAATCTTGTCACGTTGCGCCAATAGATCATCGAGCTCAACCTGACCCAGAACGCTTCGGAGTGAAGTCTGAGCCAGCTGACTGGTGGCATACAGGTATTGTTCGACTTCAATTAACGCTTTATCCGGCTGGACAACCCGAAAATAGAGAACAGCATTAACTTTCATTGAAACGTTGTCGCGGGTGATGACATCCTGTGGTGGAACATCCATAGCGACGGTTCGCATGCTGACCTTGACCAGCTTGTCGACGATTGGAATGATAAAACGCAGGCCCGGGCCTTTGACTCCTGCAAAGCGGCCGAGCCGGAAGACAACGCCTCGTTCGTACTCGATCAGAATACGAATCGAAGAGGCGATAATTAAGACCAGAATAGCGACTGTGATCGCCCAGAAAAGATCGACTCCGAGTTCGGGTAACATAGCGGCTCCTTCTGTTATGTTGAATGTTAAGGTGTCGTTGTTCTATATGGTCTGACCAGCAACTGCAGATGGTCACCCATACCGAGTACCTCTATATCCTCTCCTGCGGCGACAACTTCTGTAGATACCGCCTGCCAGTATTCGCCATGAACAAAGACTTTACCCCTTTTATTGAGCGGCGTGACTGCCTGTCCGATCTCTCCGATCATCCCCTCGATACCAGAGAAGATCGGGCGTTTCTGGTTGGAAAATACCATCCAGGCCGCAAAGAGAAAGAAACCACTACTGGTCAGGACAGTCGCCGCAATCAGCACTTTCGATATCTGTAAATATGGTTCGCTGCTGTCAATCAGCATCAGAGAGCCGATCGCCATAGAGATCACTCCACCGACGGTTAACATGCCGTATGACATAATCTTGACTTCGAGGATAAACA
>JACUTX010000325.1 GCA_014859615.1 Desulfuromonadales bacterium
CTCGATTTCGGTTTCAACGGCTGGGGTCTGAAATTTGCCAGCAACCTCGATAATCAGGCGACCCGGCTGCTGCATGAATCAGGCGCCTTTGGCGACATCGAACGAAGAACAATCGGTCTGATCCTCGAAGGGGGGAGTCTGGAGAGTGACGGCTGCGGCACACTCCTCACCACGGCTGAATGTCTGCTCAATCCGAATCGCAATCCGCACCTGAATCGCAATGAGATAGAGGATCAGTTGCAGCAGCTACTCGGCGCCAAGCGGATTCTCTGGTTGGAGAATGGTGCCCTGGCTGGCGACGATACCGATGCCCATATCGACACTCTGGCCCGACTCTGCCCGCATGAAACCATCCTTTTTCAGTCTTGCGACGATCCGGAGGATGAACACTATGCCCACTTTGCAGCGATGCACCAGGAGCTGCAAAATTTTAAAACCGCAAGCGGTGCCCCCTACAGACTGCTGCCACTCCCCTGGCCGCAGGCCCGCTATGATGAAGGAGAGCGACTTCCGGCCACCTATGCGAATTTTCTCGTTATAAATGGCGCTGTCCTGGTTCCGACTTATGCTGACCCACGTGATCAAAACGCCCTCGACCAGGTCGCCCTGGCGTATCCGGATCGCGAGATTATCGGAATCGACTGTCGCCCTTTGATTCGTCAACACGGCTCGCTGCACTGCATCACCATGCAGATCCCGGAAGGAGTTTTGCCATGAAGCGTTTACGCGTCGGTCTGGTTCAACACGCCTGTAGCAATAACCGGCAAAAAAATATCGAAGCGAGTGAGACCGGTATCTGTCAGGCGGTCGATAACGGGGCGAAACTGGTGATTTTGTCAGAGCTGCATACCTCACACTATTTTTGTCAATCAGAAGAGACCACCTGCTTCGATCTGGCCGAAACGATCCCCGGTCCTTCAACCGACTACTTTTGCGCGCTGGCCCGCGAGCTCAAGATTGTGCTGGTTCTCTCCCTCTTTGAAAAACGGGCCGCCGGTCTCTATCACAACACCGCCGTGGTCATCGAACAGGACGGTCAGATTGCCGGAACCTACCGAAAAATGCATATCCCCGATGATCCGGGCTATTACGAAAAATTTTATTTTACTCCCGGGGATCTCGGTTTTACCCCGATCGACACCTCGGTCGGAAAGCTTGGCCTGCTGGTCTGCTGGGATCAGTGGTACCCGGAGGCCGCCAGACTCATGGCTTTGGCTGGCGCCGACATATTAATCTATCCGACCGCAATCGGTTGGGATCCGCGTGACCCTCAGGATGAAAAAGATCGGCAACGCGACGCCTGGATAACGATCCAGCGCAGCCACGCCATCGCTAACGGTCTTCCGCTCATCAGCGTTAATCGCACCGGGTTCGAACCCGCCCCCGATAACGGGCCGGGGAGTCAATTCTGGGGAAGCAGCTTCGTCGCCGGACCGCAGGGAGAGATACTGGCCGAAGCGTCGATCGACAGGAAAGAAGTTCTGATCGCTGAGATCGATTTTTGTGCCAGTGAGCACGTCCGCCGCATCTGGCCGTTTTTGCGCGACCGGAGAATCGACGCTTTCGACGGTCTGTCCAAACGTTTTCTCGATTAATAAAGCCGTAAATGGAGTTACCATGGAGACTGTACTGACCGCAGCCGAAATCCGTATTCTGGGCTGTCTGATCGAAAAAGAGATGACCACTCCGGATTACTACCCGCTGACTTTAAACGGGCTGACCAACGCCTGTAATCAGAAATCAAACCGCGATCCGGTGGTTGATTTCAGTGAGACCGATGTTGTGAAAGCCCTCGACAGACTCCGCCTGAAAGGGCTGGCCTTGCAGGCGAGCGGTGAAGGGAGCCGGGTGCCGAAATACCGTCATTCCCTGGTCGAAAAAATGTATTTTACTCCAGAACAGTTGGCGATTTTAGCCGAACTGTTTTTACGTGGACCACAGACTCTTGGTGAACTGCGGACCCGCTGCGAACGAATGCGCCCCTTCGTCGATCTTCAAGCTGTCGAAACGGTTTTGGCTGAGCTGATTGAGTTCGATTCACCGCTGGTGGTCAAGCTTGCGCGTCAACCTGGACGCAAGGAGCAGCGTTATGCACAGCTCTTCTCCGGTCCGCCCGAGTTGCAGGAGTTTACAAACGGGCCGCCACCGGAATCGGCCCGACTGAGAGTAGCCGCAGAGGATGAGCGAATCAGCAAGCTGGAACAGGAGGTCGCCGCCTTGAAGGCTGAATTCGAGACCTTTCGGACACAGTTCGAATAAAAAGGTGAAACCGGCGAAGATCGCAGGCCAAAAACCTGCAACAACAAACGACCTTATATGGTAGATTGACGCATCTGTATCAGAGCTGTAGTAGTAATTGTTCAGCACCCTGCTCAAACCGCGCAGCATGTGAGCTACGGCTGTTGTCGGAGGGGAGTTAAGTTAAAACGCTTTACGCAGACAACGGCTGTAGATCTCATGCCGTAATATATGTGCTGAACAGTTACAATCAAAACAACATT
>JACUTX010000044.1 GCA_014859615.1 Desulfuromonadales bacterium
TCGACTGTTGGTGGTGGTCGAAAAGTACCCCGACCTGAAGGCGAACCAGAATTTTCTCGACCTTCAACACCAGCTCGAAGGGACCGAAAACAGGATCAACGTCGCCCGGCAACGTTACAATGCTTCTGTGCAGACGTTCAACAGCTCGATCCGCACCTTCCCGAATAACCTGACCAACAATTTTCTGCTCCAGCTCGAACGCAAAGAACCGTTTGCGGCGGAGGCGGGGGCTGAAAAAGCACCTCAGGTGAAGTTTTAAACGATGACGATACGCCGACCCCTCATCGCTCTTGCTCTTTTGCTCCTTTTACCGTTTAACGTTACGGCAGTCGATCTGCCGCAACCGACCGGCTACGTCAACGATCTCGCCGGTGTTGTTTCGGCGGAGACCGAACTGAAAATCGAGCGTTTTTTACGCGATTTTGAGCAGAGCGATTCGACCCAGTTGGTGGTGTTGACGATCGATACTCTGGCAGGGGAGCCGCTGGAAGAGTACAGTCTGCGCGTCGCCGAAAGCTGGAAAATCGGGCAGAAGGGGAAAGATAACGGGGCTCTGTTGCTGATCGCCAAACAGGAGCGCAAGATCCGGATCGAGGTCGGTTACGGTCTCGAAGGGCGCCTGACCGATCTGCTCACCGGGCGGATCATCGATCGGGAGATATCCCCGCGTTTCAAGGGCGGGGATTACGATGGCGGTGTCATCGCAGGAGTGGTCGCCATGGCCGAGGCGGTACGGGGGGAGTATCAGGGGAGCGGCAGCCCGGTTAACCAGAAAAAGCGCAGTCCCTGGGGGTCGCTGGCTCTGCTGCTGTTTCTGGGACCCGGCCTGCTGATGTTGAGTCGTGGCGGGGGTCATAGCGGTCGCGGTCGGCGTAACAGCGGTTTCTGGATCGGCGGAATGGGCGGGCGCGGTGGCTTTGGCGGCGGCAGAGGTTTTGGCGGGGGAGGTGGCGGCTTCGGTGGCGGCGGCTCGTCCGGCGGCTGGTAAAGCGAAAAGGCACAAGTCCAAATCAGGCACTTGATAGAGTTTATGCAGAGCAACACCAAAGGTTAGATATGAAAAGAGCAGCAGATTTTTTCAGCGCCGACCAAAAGGGTCGAATTGAGTCGGCCGTACAGCAGGCCGAGAGCCGGACTAGCGGCGAGATCGTGCCGATGGTCATCGATGCGTCGTATGACTACCCGAGGGCCGAAATCCTCGGTGCCGGTCTCTTTTCCCTGGCGGCGGCGGTCACCCTTAGTTGGGTTTTTTTTGCTGAATCGCTCTGGCATTTTTTGTGGCTGTTTGCCGTTGGCTACTTGCCGTTTAAATTGATGATCCGCGCACTCCCGGCTTTAAAGCGACACCTCATTCATCCGGACGAAATCAGTGCGGAAGTGAGCGAAAGGGCGGTTGTCGTTTTTCTGGAGCAGGGGCTGCACCACACCCGCGATGAAACCGGGATCCTCATCTTGATCTCACTGTTTGAGCACCGGGTTTATGTTCTGGCTGATCGCGGCATTAATGCGGTTGTCCCGACCCACCACTGGGACGGGATCGTTCAGACGATCACCGCCGGGATCCATGCAGGCGATACGTGCAACGCCCTCTGTTCGGCCATTGCGGCCTGCGGTCAGCAGCTTGAGACACATTTTCCGGTTAAAGCCGACGACAGAGACGAACTCCCCAACCTGATTATCGAACCGTAACTCCCGATCGCTGCGGCACAGTTTTTGTCAGTCCCTGTTGAAAGAGATCCTTATGAAAAAGTGCCCTTTTTGTGCCGAAGAGATTCAGGACGCCGCGATCAAGTGCAAGCATTGCGGTGAATTTCTAACCGGTTCCAAGGAAATGGTCTTTACTGAAGAGAAGCCCCCCTGGTATTTCCGCACCGGATTTATCGTTATCGCCCTGTTGAGCGTCGGGCCGCTCGCGTTGCCGCTCCTCTGGTGGCGTCCGAACACCTCGCCGCAGTGGAAAATCGGGATCACCCTCGGCATCCTTGCCCTGAGCTGGCTCTTCTATCTGATTACGATGGAATCTTTACGGGCGATTCAGGAGTATTATCTGCTGCTTGAAAGTCTGTAAGGCCTTACTGGATTACTGGACATGTTTGAAATAAATTTATGCCAGAGTCCAGAAGCAACGTCTGGGGGAGACAATCTTTTCTTCCTTTTTCAGTTGTGCCATTGCCTTGTCTACGGCCTTGCGATCAAGGCCGCCAAGTTCAGCAATTTTTCCGGCGTTAAGCGCCCCCCCTTCGGCGCGCATGACTTCAAGAATCTTTTCAGTAATATCCATGTCTCTTCTCCTTTAGAAAATCACTTCTTTCAAACGGTTCGTTACCAGATCTGGGTGGCGGAATCAATTGTGACAGCGAGCGTTGCTCTTAACCAGTTAAACTTCTCTTTCAAGATGTCGTAAGGGTGGCGAAGAGAGATTTCTTCGCCACCCTTTGTGGTTTGTGTTTTTATACCAGCTGTTACTTCACCCGGATACCGATATCGTCACCGAGGGTCGAGATTGAGAAGACCGGGGTATCAACCGTGCCGTTCGGTCCGGCGGACAAGACAAAAACAGCTCTGCCATCGAGGGCAAACTGGTCAGCAGCCATGATGTAGGCATTCCCCCATGGATCTGTCGTCACGACCGGCAAATAAGGTCCTTTGTAGAGCGTAGGGTTGTAGCACCCTTCATCGTCAAGCGCGAAGACGTCGCTCATTAAAACAGTTACGCCGGTGTTATAAGCCATGGCGGCAAGCCCTTGCGGCAGAGTCCCCTGTCCGTTTATCAGGGTCGTGTTCGGGCCGCAATCAGCACCGGAAAGATTTGGCCAGACGCCGAGATCTTTACGGAAGGTCAGTACTGCCGAGCTGATCGATTTGGCATCGGCTTCAGCGCGGGCCAATTTGGCTTCGTCGATCTGGCTGAAGATCATCGGTGTCAGAATCCCGGCCAAAATGGCGAGGATCGCGACGATGACGATGACTTCAATGAGTGTGAAACCGGCATTGTTTCTCAGACGTGCGATAACTTTCATAATACCTCCTGATGGTTGGTTCTGCCATGTTGACAGTTATATTGCAGATTTTTCAATTAAAACAGTCGGCCGTGTTATTTCGAGCGTATTGCAGCTTTATGCGCGTCACTGTTCCATCAGCCGATTGACATACTGATTGATCCCCTTGCTCCCCCAGAGGCGGTTTTCGTGTTCGGTTCGGACCGCCTCGATGACATCGCTGCTGAGGATATAGGGGGTGAGAAATATCACCAGTTCGGTCTTTCTTTTTATCTGGGTATGGTTTGAGAACAACCACCCGAGGAACGGAATGTCGCCGAGGAGCGGGATCCCCCGTTTGACGTTGCTGATCTTGTCCGAAATAAGCCCGCCGATGACCATCGTCTGACCGGATTGAACATCAACCATGGTGTCGATCTCACGCACGGTGATGACCGGCTTGCTGCTCTTGCCGTCCGGGGATTGTGAAACTTCCTTTACTTCAGTGATACTCGGATGGACCTGCATGCTGATGCGGCCGCTGGCAGCGATATTCGGGGTGACGTCGAGGAACAGTCCGACTTCGTCGATCTGCGGGGTGTTGATGACGATATCAGTCGGCGAGTTGATGTTGCCGCGAAGGATCGATTGCACCCAGGTGACCTCGTTGGTGGTCAGCTTGATCACGGCCTTCTGATTATTGAGGGTCGAGATCTTCGGACTGGAGAGCATGTTGATCCCCCCCTGCTCCTTGAAGGTATCGA
The DNA here is from genome assembly GCA_014859615.1 of Desulfuromonadales bacterium. GTDB lineage: Bacteria > Desulfobacterota > Desulfuromonadia > Desulfuromonadales > UBA2294 > Kmv16. The sequence continues at coordinate 3,743 of JACUTX010000044.1, forward strand.
GCAGGAGTGTGAAGTCACTGGTGTTGATATCGAGCACAAAAACATTCGACAGATTGGTCGGGGTTAAATTCTGCGAGATCGAAAATTTGTGCGCCTTATCGAGGAAGGTTTTCCAGTCTATCCCCAGGGAGAACTCGTCATTCAATTCGATCTCGACAATGTGGGCCTGAATCAGGACCTGGCGTCTGATCTCCTGCTCAATGTTCAAAAGATAAGAACTGACAATTTCGATGGTTTGCGCCGGGGCGGTCACCTGGATGATACCGGCCAGCTGATTGGTGACGATACTGACCCCTGAATTGCCAGCGGCTTTTTTATCCGGACCGTAGGTAATCGATTCAATCCCTTTGATGATTTCGCCCCAGAAGTCGCTCCCGCCGAATGTGGTGACCGTAACGTTCCCGTTCCCTCCGGATGTGATGCTGCTCGACGATGAAGAGCCGCCGTCCGAAGAAGAAGAACGGCTGCTACCCGAACTGGCCGAAATAGAGGCATTCGTGGTGCTGCTGGAGGTCCGTTTATCCTTCAGGTAGTTGACCACGAAACTTTGTGTGACCATTTTGGCCGGTCCGACCACAATCATGTTGTCTTCTACCTTGGCGCTGTAGCCGAGCGGGCGAAGCATGGTGAACAAAAGATCGCCTAACGGCCTGTTCTTGACGTTGATTGTAACGCGACCGCTGACGCCGCTCTCCGGGACAATCGGGATCGGGCTATCCTTTGAAAGGATCGCCAGCGCCTCTTTCAATTCGACATTTTTTAAGGCCAACGAAAACAGCCCCTGATTGATCGCGCTGCTTGAATCTGCGGTCACCGCGTCCGGAGTCGGGGAGGGGAGGGGAGCCTTTGACGGAACACCGACAAAATCGGGCGCCGCCAGAGTGTCGTCGATCCGTGGGGCTCGAAGTGGCGTGCAGCCGGCCAGGAGCAAGGCTGGAACCAGAAGGGACAATACCATCCATTGATAACTCTTCATTGTTCTCCCTGCCTTAATTTTCATGGAATAATTCGATTCTGCGGCGTCCGGCACCGTCTTCGATAATGATGGAGTAAAGAGCAATTTCGCGGATGAGGGTCTTTCCGACTTTTCCACCGGCTGTGACCAGTTGTCCGTTAAAAAGAGCCTGATAGATGCCGTTACGGACAAAAATTCCCTGAAGTCCCTGACTGTCTGCCGCGCGCTCCCGTTTCTGGTTCTGCGCTGAGGCGCGATTCGATCTGCCCGCGGCGGGAGAAACATAGCGGAACGGGTCACGCAGCCATTGGACCTCGTCGACGGCGGTGGCTGCCGCGCTGGCAGCCCCTCCGGTTGTCAGCAGCAACCAGAAGAGAGAGATCCCGAACATAACTATTTTTTTAACGGACATGAGCGGCCTCAACTGAATAAAGGTCGAAGGTGATCGACGCCCCGAGTTTTTTTTCACCCGGCAGAAGGTCAATTTCGACGATTTTTTTACGCGCATCAAGTTGCTGTGCCCGGTCGATGTACTCGGCGATCTGCCGGAAGCTTCCGGTCAATACGACTTGCAGTCGATCGACTTTCAAGTCGCTGCTCTTCTTACCCCTTCGACCGGTCTGTAGCTGCTCACCTGCGCGCCTGGTGGTGACCTCATGCTCGCGAATATTTGTCTGCCGGGCACAGTCGTAGAGCTCTTCAGTGAAGGCCGCAACGTCGGCTGCGGTGGCATAATCATTTTCCAGACTGAGCGCTTCGGCAGCCCCCTGTTGCAGGATCTCTTGTTCGGATTGTAGACGCAACAGTTCTTTTTGCAGTTGCGTCGTTTCATTCTGCCGGTTCAGATAAAATCCCCCCGCCAGAATCAGGCTGATCACGGTGAAGACAATAATATTTTTCATAATCTGCTCTTCTTCTGCGCGGAACCGGTTTGACAATTCACCGTAATCTTGATCAATCTCTTTTCGTTGGCCTGCAGGATGGAAAGATTCGGTTCCTTATTGCAATTCAGATAATCCGAATTATCGAGGGTCGACATCAGAGAGGTGAAAATCTGCTCATTCTTCCAGGGTGTTTCGTGTTTAATCACGGCGACGATCTCAAGGGAGCCGGATTTTTCACCCTGTCGAAACTTGAGAGAATCGAGCTGAACCTCACGGGGGAGCTGATCGGCCATCTCACCGAAAATCGTATAGAACGGGGGGGCTGGCTGGTCGAGTTGTTTGAGGAATTTGAGGCTATCGAGGCGATTTTGGTTGGCTGTGGCTTGCACTTGCAGAAATTGCAGCTCGGACTCCCTTTTGCTTAACTGTTTTTTTAAATCCCAGATGCCGAATTGAGTGACAAGACCGGCAGTGATGAGTAGCAGAACGATAAAAGCTCCGACCGCCATAATTTTCGCCCCGGTGCTGATCCAGACCGGGTTGCTGATTTCAGCCGGGATAAAGTTGACGAGGGTGTTCTGCCGCAGGGCGTTGATTAAGCCGGACAGCGGTGTGTAGGGGCGACTTTCAGAAATCTGCCCGGCGAGCAAATCGAGCGAAACAACTTCAATATCCATGGCGTCGATCAACGATTCTTCAAGTCCCGCCAGATCTGACCCGGGGCCGCAAAGCCAGACTTTCTCGACCGGAAAGAGCGGATTCATGCGCATATACTGCGAATAGAGACCGTGAATCAGGTTGAGTATGGCGAAAAGCCGGCGCTTGAGTTCCCGTCCGCTGTCCGCTTCGTCCTCCTCTTCAAGCTCTCTGCCGGAGTCCTGAATGGTGACTGTTTCAAAATGGAGGAGTTCGGTAGAAGATAAAAAGGTCGCCGTAACCGTCTCACGATTGATGTCGAAGATGACCTGAGCCTGCAGGATGTCTTTGCGCTGCGGCTCAAAGGCAGCGAGAGTCGCCTGCAGCCCTGTCGAGACGGACGCGAGCTTGATCCCGGCCTCTTTGAACTGCTGCAGCAGCCGGATGATCGTCCCCCTTGGAATCTGTTCGGCCAGGTAAACATCTTTGTCTTGCTGAGGGGCGAGTGGGGTCAGGCGGAAAATCGGATCCTTCTCGCCGGTAGTCGACGAGATCCCCCGTTCTATAATCTTCTTCACGTCGTTAATCGGCATCTCTTGCAGGTGATAACTGCTCAGCTTCACCTGCTCGGTGGCGATCAAAAGGTGGGCATGGAGAGGCTTTCGTCCACTCTTGGCCGTAAGGGCGGCTATCAGATTCTTGAGTGTATTGCCTCCTTCCAGCGGGCCGGGGAGAATACTCTCCGCATAAATCTCCCCCCCTTCTGAAATCAGGGCACGGAGCTCACTCCCCCTCTGATCGATAAATAATTGGGGCTGATCTTTCATACGATTCAGTTAATCCTGTGGTAGAGGGTTGGTGGGTTCACCGAAAGCACTTTTAGTCCGTCGTTGACAAAAATTGCCATATCGCCGGTCTCCTCTATAGGTGTGCCACTACAGGCGACGTCGCCGAAAAGTCGGCTCCGCAACATGATTTTGCCGATCGGCAGGGGGAACTGGAAGACCTCATCGAAGGGCTGAATGAGGGGTGGTTTCGTTTCGTCGGGATTCACCTCTACGACAAAACTCTCATCGAAGTCCTTGATTCGAAAACAGGTGGAACGGACGGTTCTGAATCCGATCCCATCACGGAAGGTGGCGTACAGGTCGGCAGAGTAGTACTGCGGCGTGGCCGTAGTGGTCGCGGTCAACATGATAGTCAGGTTTCCCTGAATTTCGGCTAGGGGCCAGATCTCCTTGCTCAATATCTGCAGGGCCAGATCGCTGTTTTCGTCGATATCGTCCGCTGTGCCGAACGTGCGATCCGGTCCTGAACTGCGCAAGGTTGCCGCAATTTCCTCGCCGGCGACAATCAATGGTGGGGCATACTCAGTGTAGGCGATCGGATTTGACCAGGCATCGAGTTTGTAGGTGGTCGCATTGAACCCGCCGCCGAGGTACGGGCCGCGCCAGCCGGCCCAGGCACCGGTGTCGATCACCAGGTCGTCAAGGTTGTTTGGCAATGCGCCGATATCACCGACAAAGCCATAATGGCTGCGCACCCCTTGCTGGTAAAGATCGCGGGCACCGGCGATGGCTGTTTTCAGATCGGCCATGCGGGTGCGGGTTGCGGCAATCTCATTACTCTCCCAGACCCGGTAGACCAGCGGCACCATAACCCCGGCCAGAATGGAGAGAATGGCGATGGAGACGATGATTTCGATGAGTGTGAACCCTTTTTTATCCATCAGTGTCCTTTGATGTTCCCCACGATGCCGTAGAGCGGCAGAAAGATAGAGAGGAGGATGACCAGCATCATCGCCCCGAGGCAGATTACGATTAACGGTTCGATGGCAGCGAAGACCCGTTTGACGGTCTCGCGCACCTCTTTGTCGAACATATCACTGGCACGGGCGAGCGCCCCATCGATGCTTCCGGTTTTCTCGCCGAGTGAGACCATGCTGACCACCAGCTGTGGAACGGTTCTGGTTGCGGCCAGGGCATCACCAACCGAGCCGCCGGACAGGATCGCTTCGGTCACGGTTGTGAGCCGGGCCCGCAGTTCACGGTTGTTGACCACGCTGGCCGCGGTGCTGAAGGTTGCCTGAATGTCAAGCCCGGACGACTGGAGTGTCGCCAGTGTTTTGAAATAGCGCGACAGACTGATCTTGTTGACCAGCTCTCCGGCCAGCGGCAGCTTGAGCAGCAGATTGTCGACGCCGCGGCGGATGACCGGTTTTTTGGTGAGCTGCCGGTAGGCTCCCCAAGCTCCGGTCAGGGTGAAGCCGATCAGTATAAAATAGCCGCGGACAAAGTCTGAAATCGCCATGACAATGCGGGTTGGCAACGGCAGATCGGGGGTGAGCGTTTTCAGTACGCCGATCAGGGCCGGAAAGACGAAGACGATCAGGATAACACCGAGAATCGCCATGAAGCTGATGACGACGGCCGGGTAGACTAAAAGGGACCGGACCGACTTCTTGAATTCGATCTGCCAGTCCAGATAGCTCATCAGGTAGGTGATGCTCTGCTCCAGTGTTCCGGATATCTCACCGGCGCGAATGACCTGAACATAGTAGGACGGAAAGATGTCGGCGCGCTCCAGCATCGCTTCGGAGAGGGAGCGTCCTGACTGCACCCCGTTGGAGATCGATAAAAAGACCGGGGCCAGACTCTTCCTGTTCCCCCCTTCGACAACGTCTTGAAGACCGTTGACCAGAGAGATTCCCGAGACGATGATCTGTTGGAGCATGTAGGTCAGGTTGAGAAGGTCTGCTTCGCGAAAACGGGGTTGAAAAAGGGTGGAGAGGGTGATCCCGGCCGTCTTTTTTGCTTCAATGAGCGTTAAACCCTGCATCCCGAGAGTTTTCTCAAGAACCCCCTCATCCAGAGCCGACAGCTTGCCGACCATGATGTTTGAATCCGGATCAACGGCCCGGTAGGAGTAAATCGCCATTAACTCGCCGATCTCGCTATGCTGCGAATCTCTTCGAGGGTGGTGACCCCCTGCAGAACTTTTTTCAGTCCGACTTCGGCCATGCCGCGAAAACCGTTCTTTACGGCGGCGCCCAGAATGTCGTCGATACTCGCCCGGGCATTGATGAGATCCCTGATTTTGCGATCGATTTTGAGGATCTCGTAAATGACAGTCCGCCCTTTGAACCCGGCATTATTGCAGGCACGGCACCCCGTCGGGCGGTACAGGGTCTGACTCTTCGGGTCAGCGCCTGCGGCAACGTAGGCCGGATCGTCGGCCGGCAGCGGCTCTTTGCACTGCGGACAGAGAACCCGGGCGAGACGTTGCGCAACGATGGTATTGATGGTTGACGAGACCAGAAAAGGGTCGATGCCGATATCCGTCAACCGGATGATGCTGGAGGCCGCGTCGTTGGTATGCAGGGTGGAAAAAACCAGATGTCCGGTGAGGGAGGCCCGCACCGCGAGTTCTGCCGTTTCGGCATCCCGCATCTCGCCGATCAGAATAACATCAGGGTCCTGACGCAGAATGGAGCGGAGGCCGGTGGCGAAGGTCAGTCCGGCCTTGACGTTGACCTGTGCCTGGCGGGCCAGAGGGAGGTGATACTCGATCGGGTCTTCGATGGTGAACATGTTGCGGTTGACACTGTTGATCATCGATAGAAACGAATAGAGGGTGGTGGTCTTGCCGGAGCCGGTCGGCCCGGTCACGAGAATCATTCCGTGCGGGAGCGACAGCGCGTCGTTGATAAGGTCGATATCCTCATCGAGAAAGCCGAGACTCTCAATCCCGACCAGCACCTGACTCTTGTCGAGAATTCGGATGACAATATTTTCGCCGCCGAGCACCGGGAAGGATGAGATGCGCAGGTCGAGCCCCCGATTTTTGTAGAAGAACTCGGCACTGCCGTCCTGGGGGATGCGGGTTTCGGCGATGTTCATCTGTCCCATGACCTTGACCCGGGAGACAATCGGGTTGAGCAGCTTGCTCGGCACAAACATGCCGTGATGAAGAATCCCGTCGATTCGGTAGCGGATGCGCACCCCTTTGAGGTCGGGATTGATATGCACGTCTGTAGCGCCGCGGCGGATGCCGTTGATCAGAATTTTCTCGACCAGGTTGACCAGGGGAGAGTGTGGAGAGTCGAACTCCCCTTTGTGCGGCTCGCCGCTCCGTTGAAACAGGGTGTTGCTCTGTTGAATAAGGTAATCGATCTCTTCCGGGAGTTCCGGTTCGTTCTCTTCTCTGTCGGGAGCGTCGCTGATATTCTGCTGGGTGACGGAAAGAACCTTGAAAAGAGATTTTTGACTGATGAAACCGAGCCCGAACAGGATCGAGCCGAGAAGCTCGCCGGTTTTCTTCTGTTCGGCCAAGGCGATCTGGAGCTGCTCTTCGGTGATGAACCCCTCTTCTTTCAGGATGTCGCCTATGCGTTTACGTGGTGGCATTTAACAGACCCCTGCTTTTTTGAGGTGAAGAAAATATTCTTTCGAATTATAAGGGATTCTCCGGTCAATGCAATGAAAGAATTTGGCAAGGGTTTCGAAAGGAATAAATTTTGAAAATTAATAATCGGTTCGTTTTTTGCATGTATTGGGAGCATTGACCGAAGGCCTATACCGATAAGGTATTTTTACAACTGATAAACAAAGGAGGATGCTATGAAAAAGTACATGAAGCCTGCTGTTGTAGGGAGTGGCAACGTTCACCCCTGCTAAGCAAACCCAGGTAAAAGAGCCGGCAATCAGCCGGCTCTTTTGCGTTAAATCACAATGTTGATCGGTTTTTTTACGGTAATTGAATCTGTCAGACGGTTGTTTTATTCGGCGTCAATCGAAATATCATCAAACAGGACCGGATTGCGGTCGTGCTCCCCCTCACGGAAAAAGATCAAGTGAATCATTCTGGTTTCGGGGCCGGTGGTAAAGGTGAACGTCTGTTCTTCCCAGTCGCGGCTGCCGGTGAGACGAACCCCTTCTTGTGAACCGGTCGCATACTCTTTCATCTCGGCTTCGCTGAACTGATTGCCGATCCACAAAAATTCAGAAAACTCCAGCAGTCCGGCTCCCGCTGAGGCTCCTTCTGTCAAGTCGGTTTTGATCAGGAATGTGATCCGGTACAAGGTATCCGGTTGCACCGCCAGCGGCGAGAAGAACCCGACCGAATCGATGCTGTTAATGCTGCGTATCCCCCAGCTCACCTTGCTGGCCTTTCGCTCAACCGGTGTCGGCCCGGATGTTTTGACGATATGCTCGATAAAAGTTTTCCAGTAGGGGGCGCTCTCTTCTGTCTCTTCCGGGCGCAGAGCGCCAGCGCGGGGGAAGAGGGAGAGTTGTGGTTCTGATTCGAAGGTCTCGCTGATCGGTGGGGTTGGCGGCGTCGGTTCGGCACTTTGCGCTGCCGACTCCTGCGATGCGACCGTTGCCGGTGCGGTCTGCTCGCTGACCGGTTCGGTCGGTATGGAACGGTCACAACCGCCCACCCCGGCGGCGAGAAGGGTGAGGAGTAAAATGGTGGCAAGAGTGAAATTGTTTCGGAGCAGCTGTCGGCTCGGCATCGGGGCTCTTCTCCTTGTTGTTCAGGGCGAACTGATTCTATGTGAAGCTGGCGCCTGAGACCAGAAAAAAACAGCAGATAGGATTGTCGCGACGGTTTTGTTTTGTTAGGATGACCGAATTGTTGACTCGGGAGGAAAAAATGAACAAATGGTTCTGGGGCGTTATTGTTTTTATTGTCTGTGTTGTGGTCGGCCTGCTGCTCTATCCCGACCAGGAAGAGAGGGCTCAATCGGCTTATGAACGAGCTTTTGCTGTAGAGCGGGATGCTGGCGGCGATCAGGCGCTGACTCTTTACGATCAGGTTATTGTCGAGTACCCGGCAACCCAAGGTGCGGCTCTCTCCGAAGAGGGGCGACTGCGGATTTTTGCCGCGCGAGAGAAGCAGCTGCAAAAGGAGATGCGCGATCAGATTGCGCGGCTTCTTTTGACTCTGAACGGATATCAGTCGATGTTCGGCCAAATGCCGTCATCCATTTCTGATCTGGATAATGGCGACTATTTTTTTGACAGCGACTATCTCTCTGAAATGATTCCGAAGCCTTACACAACGTACCTCGCGCTCTCGGCCGATGCTCCGCCCCGGATCTGGCCGCTGCATGCTGAAAAAGATACGGTTTATGCCTCAATCGACCCGAAAGGGAGTTTGCTGAAAATGAATAAAGCCGAAGCGCTGCAGCAGATCGAGGCGGGGTACACGGAAGTTGCGAAAAAAGGGCAGATGGTTTTTTTGCAGCAGAAGTAACAACAAAAGCTGTTTGCGAGCCGACAGGACCGGGGGGCGATTTTTGCGACCGCCTGGCCCTGTTTTTATATTTTTTGCTCTGATTCCGGTCTTGTTGGTTCGGGGCGGCCGTGTCATGGGTGCGACAATTTTGCGAGGTGCGTCATGCTTTACCGTCTCTTTACATCTCTACGCCTGACGATCGCCTTGCTGCTGGGGCTGGCGCTTATTTCGATCGCCGGTACGGTGGTCCCGGTGGAAGCGAATCGGTTTGAACCTTTTTTTCAGACTCCGTGGTACCGACTTCTTCTGATTCTGCTTGCTCTCAACCTTGCCGCCTGTACCTGGAAAACTTTTTGGCGCAATCTCGATGATCACAGGCGGTTTGCCGCACAGGTCAAGGGGCGGGTGCACTCTGCGCAGATCAAATGTTCTGGAACGGTCGGCGCTCTGCAGGCGGAGATGAAGCGTGCCGGTTTCAAGCTGCGGGGAATCGATGGCGGTCTGGTTGCCAGTCGCAAACGTCCGGGACGCTGGGGGTCGACGATTGTTCACTTCTCCTTGTTGACGATTCTTTTTGGCGGCATTTTAAGCGAATTCGGTTTTGTCGGCACGCTGATACTCCCGGTGGGGGAGAAGAGTTCGACCTATTTTAACTGGGATTATGAGGTCGACCTGCCGCTCGACTTTACCGTACAGCTCGACGATTTTGCGATTGTCTACTACCCGATCGACGTTCGGGTCGGTCTCTACGCTCCGAAGACCCGGGAGCTGCTTGCTGAGATCGTCACCCGCGAAGGGGAGATCGTGCCGCTCCCCCTCGCTGGTCTGGCGGCCAGAGTTGTTCGATTCGAGCCGTTTGATCAGACTCTTTATCTCGATATCTTGCGCCATGGTGAACGGATTGGCAGCTATCGAACCCCCTCGGCCAAAGAGCGGGAGAGTCTCGCCAATCCCCTCGATTCTGAGCTGTTGATTCGTTTGACCGGATTCAAGGACCCGATTGACAAGCAGTATCAAAGCCGGGTATCGATTCTGGAGGGGGGAGAAGTGGTCAGCTCCGGCGTCATTGAGGTCAATCGGCCGCTCGTACACCGGGGCGTCGCCATCTATCAGACCGCTTTTAATCAGGATGAATTCGGTTTCTGGTACTCGGGCTTCCAGCTCTCCAGCGATCCGGGTGAATCGCTGGTCTGGGTCGGTACAATTCTGCTGATGGCCGGTTTGTGTTGCGCTTTTGCTCTGCGCTATCGGGTTGTGGCGATCATTGACGATCAATCCGGCCTCTGGCTGCTGCCATTGACCGGGTTTGGTGATCGGCGCGGTGAACAGCTCCTTGCGCAGTTTCAACAGGTCGACAGGCAAGATCCGGTGCAACAGACCGGGGTCTAAGTCCGTCTGCAGCCCGTAATGTCTGCCAAGTTATCCGTCTTTTGTTTTTTTTCTGTTTCCTTGACGTCGATTGACAGTTGTTGCTGGCCGATGCTAGCGTGGCCTGTTTTGTATGGTACTTTTTTCGAGGGAGTCGACCTGCCGACGGGCGACTTCACTCTGGCGGGAGAGGCTTATGGATCAACGACAGCAGATGTTTCTGGAGACGGTGAGGCGCTTGATTCGCCGTGGTGCCAGCCCGAGCCTCTCCAACCTCCTTTCAAAGAGCCATCCGGCCGATGTTGCTCATCTCTTTCACGATCTGGAGCGGCGCGAACAACGAATATTGTTTGAACTGATTGCCGACCCGGAGATGGCGGCGACGGTCTTGTCCGAACTCGACCCCGAGGTCTCTGCCCAGCTTCTCGAAAATTTGAATAAGGCCGAGATCGTTACGATTCTTGATGGGATGGCCAACGACGACGCCGTCGACGTTATTCAGAATTTCCCGGAGGGGTTGGCTGAAGAGATTCTGCAGTTGATGGAGGATGAGGCTTCTCAGGAGCTCGAACAGCTCCTGCAGTACGAAGAAGATACGGCGGGCGGGATCATGTCGCCGGATATCTTCTCGCTTTCGGAGGAGATGACTGTCCGCGAGGCGATCGGCGCGATTCAGCAGGCGGAACATGTGGAGATGGTCTTTTATCTCTATGTGACCGATGCGCATAATCATCTGGTCGGTGTTCTCTCCCTGCGTCAGCTTTTGACGGTTGCCCCGGAAAAGCTCCTCGGCGAAGTCATGGCTCGTGACGTCATCAGCGTGCGCACCGATGTCGATCAGGAAGAGGTTGCGCGGATGGTCGAAAAGTACAACATCCTCGCCATCCCGGTTGTTAACGAGACCAATAAGCTGATGGGTGTCATTACGGTCGATGATATTATCTATGTTCTGCGTCGGGAAGCGACGGAGGATATCTACAAGATGGCCGGTGCCAGCGACGAGGAGCTTCTTCTCGGCTACCGGTCGTTCAAGATCGCCCGACTGCGTCTCCCCTGGCTGTTGACCAATCTGCTCGGTGGTGTGGCGACCGGTTTTCTGATGTGGCGATTCAAGGTGACACTTGAGACTGTGATTGCCCTGATCACTTTTATTCCGGTTATTACCGGTATGGGGGGGAATGTCGGCGCCCAGTCAGCAACGATTGTCGTGCGTGGTTTTGCCACCGGGCGGATCGATTTTTCCAGTATCCGCCGGGTTATCTTTCGAGAGTTGCGGGTCGGGGTCCTCATGGGGGTGGTCTGCGGCTGTGTGATCGGAGTGATCGCCTATGTCTGGCACGGCAACGTCTATCTTGGTCTGGTGGTCGGTATAGCGATGATTTTTGCCATCACCGTCGCGGCAGCCATGGGGGTTATCGCCCCCGCTTTCTTCAAACGCATCGGCATCGACCCGGCGATTGCTGCCGCACCGTTTGTGCAGACCGCAAACGATATTACCGG
>JACUTX010000045.1 GCA_014859615.1 Desulfuromonadales bacterium
GTGGTCGATTTGCCGTCGACGAACTGAACAAGCTCCACACGTCCACCATAACTCTCGACGATTTTTTTACCGACCACCCCGTCGGCGGTATAGTCCCCCCCCTTGACCAGAATATCGGGACGCAGGGCCCTGATCAACTCCAGCGGTGTATCCTCGTCGAAGATCACCACAAAATCGATACAGTTGAGGGCGGCGAGGATATGAGCCCGCTCCTCTTCGCCGAGGAGGGGGCGCTTCGGCCCCTTGAGACGCCGGATTGAAGCGTCAGAGTTGAGCCCGAGGATCAGAAGGTCGCCCAAGCGACGGGCCTTCTGCAGGTATTTGACGTGACCGACGTGCAGCAGGTCGAAGCAACCATTGGTGAAGACGATAGTCTTCCCCTTCTGGCGCTCGGATTCGAGGATAGGTTGCAGACCCTCACAGCTGCGTATTTTCTGCTCCCCCTCGGGATGCTGGCCGGCGGCGGCGACACGCAATTCGTCGGCGGTCACCGTTGATGTGCCGACCTTGCCAACGACGACCCCTGCCGCGAGATTGGCCAGATGGGCTGATTCCTGCAGAGTCAACCCGGTCCCTAAACCAAGGCCTAAAAGAGCCAGGACCGTATCGCCAGCCCCGGAGACGTCGAAGACTTCCCGGGCTTCGGTGGGGAGGTGCACCTCACTGCCGTCCCTGAAAAAGAGGTTCATCCCCTCTTCGCTGCGGGTCAGAACCAGAGCCTCGAGATCGAGATCGTCGCACAGGCGCCGCCCGGCGCGTGTCAGACTCTCGCCATCGACGATGGATGTCTTTGAAGCGACCTGAGCCTCCTTGCGGTTGGGGGTGAGGAGGGTCGCCCCCCGGTACTTGCCATAATCGGTCCCCTTGGGATCGACTACAACCGGAATCGCCAGGTCTCTTCCTGTCTTTATAATCTGCTGCAAACCCCCTTCGGTCAGCACCCCTTTGAGGTAGTCTGAAACCAGAATCACCTGAAACCCGGCCGCCACACTCCGGACGTAGGTTCCCAGCTTCCCCTCCTGTTCCGTTGTTATCGGGGTACGACTCTCCCGGTCAATGCGCAACATCTGCTGGTTGCTGGCCAGGATCCTGGTCTTACGACCGGTGGTCCGCTCAGGAGCCAGGAAGACGCCGTCGATGCCGACACCCTTGGCGGCAAGCATCCGGCGCAGCAGCTGGCCGTCGGCATCGTCGCCGAGAAAACTCGCCATGTGCACTTCGCACCCCAGGGTCACCAGATTATTAATGACGTTGCCAGCCCCCCCAAGACGCATGTCCTCACGAGCGATATCGACCACCTGCACCGGGGCCTCGGGAGAAATCCGATCAGCCTTCCCCCACAGATACTCGTCGAGCATCAGGTCGCCGATCACCAACGCCCTGATGGAGCCCAGTCGGGCCAGCCAGTTTTCCAAATCAACACGATCCATTTTCAGCACCATTCGATAATTCATGAAAAGGCAAATCATTTTGGATTTGCAATACAAAACACCAGGAAAAAATCTTCACTTCATATTATGCCCAGAAACATTCTCGGCAAAAAGGTCATTTCAACACTGAGACGCCGAGATGGAGAGGACGGAGAGAAGATCTTTTTAGAGCATCGATACTTTTTTGTCGGGCGCTCTGTGTTTCTCTCGTTCTCAGGGCTTTTTCGTTGATCCCTTTATTTTGCTGTCGGAGGCCGCCAGACGGTCAAGAACCGCCAGGCCAAAGAGCGGAACGTTGATTTCATGGTGGCCGGTGATGGTGTAGCCGCGTCCGCTACCGGAAGTGGGGCGCTTGACCACGTTCTGCAGCGGACGGTAGTGCTGAATCATGTCGAAATTGGCAGTCGAGAAGTTCTCAACATGGTGCCCCAGATTCTGGGCGATAGACAGGGCCTTAAGAAAGACCTCGGGGAGAATGACCGCCGAGCCAACGTTGAGCCAGACGCCGCCATCGCCGAGATCGGCCACCACCGATGCCAGGAGACGAAAATCGCGGAAAGACATCTCACCGGTCACCGCGCCGTCGGCCTCGGCGTGCTGATGAATGATGTCGGTGCCGAGAGCAACGTGGACCGTCACCGGGATTTCCTTTTCAACACAGGCCGCGAGCAGGCTGTATTCGGCATAAGGGTGTTTGCCGGAGATGATCGCTTCTCCTATTGCCTGCCCAAAGCCGATTCCACGGCCCAGGGCCTCCTTCAGGGCCCGGTTCATGCCGCCCCCTGTCTCCTCGGAAAAGCCGAAATCCCCAGAATGGAGGACGGCGCCAACATCCTCAGAGGTCGCGCCGATCAGCGATACTTCGAAATCGTGAATGGCACCGGAACCGTTCATTGCCACGGCGCTGATCACCCCGGCGTCGATCAGGCTCTTGAGGACCGGCTGCAGACCGCACTTGATGACATGCCCCCCCATGGCCAGGATCACCGGCCGCCCCTTTTCATGGGCAGCAACAACGGCATCGACCACTCCGCGCAGGCTGTCAGCCCCAAGAACATGCGGCAGGCCAGCAACGAAATCATCAAAAGAGATTCCGGCCTTCAAGGGGGCGGCGAAATGATCGCGAACGTTGACTTTGTTGTCACGGGTAGCGATGGAGTAGGTCTTGATCGCGGAGAGATCGATCGGTTGGTACTTTTTCATGGCGTCGTTCCCGTTTCAGGCCGGATTTGCGGGGAAAAGGGCATTCTCCAGCAAATCGCAGAGAATATGGATGATGGTCAGGTGGGCTTCCTGGATAAAAGGGGTCTCCTGGGCCTCCACAGTCAAGGGGACATCGACGAGTCCGGCGATGTCGCCGCCGTCGCGGCCGAGGAGAGCAATGGTGGTGCAGCCGATGCCGTTGGCCGCAGTCAGAGCCTGAAAAACATTATTGGAACGGCCACTGGTGGAAATCCCGAGAACGATGTCCCCCGGAACAGCCAGGGCTTCAACCTGGCGGCGGAAGATCTGGTCAAAACCAAAATCGTTGCCGACGGCAGTTAAAATAGAAGTGTCAGTGGTCAAGGCGATCGCCGGCAGGGGGCGGCGCTCGCGGAGAAAACGCCCGACCAGTTCGGCAGCCAGGTGTTGGGCGTCGGCGGCGGAGCCGCCGTTTCCCATCACCAGTAATTTATTTCCCCGTCCCAGTGCGGCAGATATCAGCGTCGCACTGCGCTCGATCTCCTCCGCAAGTTCACTGGAAACACATTGAACGACCCGGATATGTCCGGCACAATGATTCTGAATTATTTGACAGATATTCATGAAAATCAGCATCCTCTCGGAAATTATAGATTCGCGCAGTAAACTTCGATGAAACGTTGAGACCCTGTTAAGGGGAATCGCCCTGTGATAATCGAGGAGGCACTTCGCATGAACGGTTTTGCCACTTCCCGGCCCTTCAGTTTCTGTTCAGCAGGGGAACTCCAGCACACCCCCGGACCGGGTCAGAGCAGCCAACCGCCCTTGCAACAATTTGTCCGGCAAGACCCCCTCCAGGAGCGCAACGCAGCGGTGGTGATAGGAGTGCTCTTTAAACACCCGACGACGGGCCCGAAGTGCCATGGCCGAAGCGGTAACGGGATCGCTCAATAGTCGAACCAACTGTTCCTGTAATTCTTCCACCTCGACAAATGTCGCAATCTCGTCTCCTGAAATAAAAAACGCTTCCAGCCCGGGACGGTCTTCAATCAACTGAGGAATGCCGTAAGCCGCGCACTCAAAGGTCCGCATGTTGGTTCCTCGACGCACAACATCGGCGTGAATATTGAGAGAAACCTTGTGGTCCGCATAGATACGCCCCATACGCTCGTTGGCCACCGCCGGCCGAAAACAGCCGGGATAACGCCAGAACAGGGAATGATGCAGAAAATAATTGCCAATAACCGTAGGTCGAAATCCTCCAGTCAGCAAGGCTGACAAATAACGGTCCCGTTTCAAATCCCGATTGCCAATAAAACAAACATCCTGTTGTTTGCTCGGCCTCGGGCGAGGAACATGAATTGTCGGTGAAAAACCAAAAGAAACCTCCCCTCCAAAGCGATTACCAACCACTGCCGCAACCTCTCCAGAATAACCGGAATCGGTGAGGCAGACTCTACCATAAGCGGCAAGCTCTCCCGGCCGGGGCTTAGGACCATCCGTCAACCAGAGCACTTGACGGGAGCAATTGGGCAGTTCATCGAAAATTGGAAGATGGTTGATGAAGAGAATCACGTCAGCGTCAGCAACTGCCAAACGATCTCGCAACCGTCTGTACCAACCCCTGCGATCTCTCAAGAACGCTGCTCGCTCGGTGAGTCGTATAGGCCGAGTGGGCCACCACTCAACCTCACCGGGGAAGAGGTCGTCAAGGGCGCGATAGACATAACCGGCCAAACCACCTCTCCATGGCTTTGCAACCAAAAGAATCTTCACAACCGAATTTCTCCCTTTCCGTCCAATATGCGACGAATACGGGCGGCGTAACGAAAATAATCCTCTGCATCCGGCAATACAGCCAGCCCCTTGAGACTGGACAACGCTAGCAGCGGCAAGCTGCCTGGATCAGAACGACGCGCCCATCGCCAGAGGCGGTGCAGATTCTTTCGCCAGTTTTTGCTGACCACATGCGCCGGCAGGCGGTCCTTCTCGGTGTTCAAAAATTTCCCAAAACTGATCAACATCGCTTCGAGCATCTCAGCTTGGCGGAGGTGAGTGTTCCCAGCGTGATACCGGTAAAAAGCAAGCACCTGCGGTACGCGACCGATCGAATAGTGAGCCGCCAAGCGTAGCCAGCAGTCCCAGTCTTCAAGAAACAGTGACTCATCAAAACCCCCAACAGCCATAAAAGCATCTCGACGCAGGGCCACTGTTGGATTAGGTATGCGATTAGCAAGGAACAAGTCACGGTAACCATTCTTCGTCGGCCCCGGGGGGGGGCGCGAGCCCACTGGCCTATCCAAGAGTTGTCCCTCTGCGTCGATAAATCCAGCATCGGAATAGATCAGACCTAAGTCAGGAGTGTTCCATTCCTGAACCATCTGCCACTGGATGGCGACCTTGTCGGGAGCCAGCAAATCGTCAGAACCAAGGAGATGCACCCATTGCCCCTGACTGAGCCGGAGGCATTCGTTAGAGGTTGCGCTGACCCCGCGATTTGAACGGGAACGAAAGATAACCCTGGCAAAGCGTTCTTCATACTCGTCGATGAAACTACGGATGACATCGGCGGTATCGTCTTTTGATCCATCATCAATGACGATCAGTTCTATATTTTGATATGTCTGGTCTGCAACCGAAACCAGACAATCGCGGATAAACCGTCCGTGGTTGTAAGCAGGGATTGCAACACTGATAAGTGGGTTATTTTCCATATTTCAAATCACAAGAAGCTTTGCAAATCCAATGACAATGCTCGGTTTCGATAAGTTTTCATGATATGCCAGAGAATCGGCCGTCCACCGATTTCAATCATCGGCTTTGGTTTCAAATGTGATTCCTCACTTATACGTGTGCCGTATCCTCCGGCAAGTATGACAACTTTCATAATGTCATCTTATAAAGAAATCGCTTCAATATAATTCTCCACCGATTCGGTTTGCAAGTGTTACATCAGGCCCCTCCTTACAGGATAGTCCCTTATAGACACTATAAGTTTTACCAACCATGTTCTCAAGGGTAAAATTATCTTCAACAAACGCCCGCAGCCCGGATAGTCTGTGATCTCGAAGAGAGATGATGCAATCGGCCAACCCGACAGAATCCCCGGTTTGAAACAAGCGTCCCGTTTCCCCTTCAATGACAATATCGAGCATGCCGCCGTGGGCTGTCGCCACAACCGGGACATTCATTGCCAGCGCTTCAGCTGCCGAACGGCCAAAACTTTCCGGCTTTTTCGAGCTGGAGACAACCACGTCACTTAGCGAATAGATCTCGGCAACCTTCGCCTGACTGCCGGTAAAGAGAATGTTCTCTTTCAGACCCAGAGAACTTATCAGCTTTTGCAGTGACTGAAAATAGTTCATTTTATCTTCGTGCACCCCGCCGACAATCAATCCTAGAATCTCGGGAAATTCTGTGCGGAGTGAATCAATCGCCCGGATCAATGTCTCATAATCTTTCAACTGGGTAATACGCCCGACTGAAGTGACGACAAACCGCCCCGCAAGATTATATTCAGCTTTGAACGACTGTTTGAACTCGTCATCGAGGTTATCCGGGTTAAAAGTATCGAGATCGATCCCACGCGGGATAACATAAATAATATCGTCCGGCACGCCGTAGTGCTGCTGGATATACGTTTTGATCGCCCCGCTGACACAGATCACCCGGTCACCGAAGGTCATCACCCGGCTGTAGGGATTGACGCTGTTGAAGCCGTGAACCGTGGTCACAAACTCAATACGTAAGGTTTTGTTGGCAAGCCAGGCGAGCCAGGCCGGAACTCGACTGCGGGCGTGAATGATATCCGGGTTAAGTTCCCGCAGGCAGCGGCGTAATTTCAATATCCGAATCGGGGCCGTCAGCAGATTTTTGCTGCAGAGATCAAGCTGAATATGTTTTCCGCCATCCAAAGCAATCTGCTTGGCCTGTTTGCCGCCGTTGCTGATCACGATACTCTCATGTCCGAGTTTGACCAGTTCACGGCTCAGTTCGACAACCCCGCGTTCCACCCCACCCTCATTCAATTCCGGCAAAAGCTGAACAATTTTCATTGTAAACCCTTTTTGAGCTCGGTCAGAAGGTCGATTTTGGTGCGGCACGCTTCGACGATTCCGTCGAATCGATGCAGACAGCCGCGACGTTCCAACCCTTTGATCAGCGCGGAAAATTTCGCTGCCGGTCCGGTTGCGATCAGAGGAAGAATTTCGATCGCTGACGTACCAAAACTGACCGCTTCACTGATCATCGAGGTTGAGTCTGCCGTAATGAAAACATAATCGCAGCTGGCCAAAAAATCCGGAATCGGATTCGCCGGATCGTCTGAATAGAGCCAGGTTTTAAAAAAGTCGAATTTTAACAGCATCGCTTCGACTTCAGGAGGAGTCCGGCGCGAGGTGCTGACCACAACTTTATGCTCCGGGAATAATTTTATTATCTGCTCGATCTGTTTGCAAAGCTTCTCCGGCTCCATCCGAAACACTTTATTCGGGCCACCGATCACCAGTCCGAGATACGAAGATCCCGCCTCCGGCTTAAAAACAGCTTGTGGGCGTACTTTGCACAGATTGATCGGCAAGATTTGAATATTGGTACGGACCGGCGGCCGATCATGCTCCTGAGCGATAATCAGATCAAAGCCGCTGTAGCGATAGCCGCGCGGGAGCATAACGGCGACTGACCGCATCCCCGTTTTTTTTGCCAGGGTCCGGTTGGCATAATAGGTTTCGGATCCGGCGGAAACGATTGTCGTGCAACCTTGAACATCACCGGTCATTCTAAAGAGAGCTGTGGTGTAGAGCCCGATCCGGTCAAAAAGATACGACAGGCTCTTGCAGACGCGATTGCGAAATTTCACTTCGGCAACGACATAACCCTCCCCGGCCAGATCGGCAAAGGCGATAGACTGGTTAACGTGCCCCGGCTTGCCATCACTCAGGATGAGATTTTTCTCCAGAGATGCCATTCTATTCAGAACGTTTCCGCTTCATCGACCAGCATCACCGGGATGCCATCGCGTACCGGGAATTTGAGCCGGCACTGATCACAAATCAGCACACAGTTCGCTTCATCCTGACGAATAGCCTCTTTGCACTGGGGGCAGGCGAGAATATCGAGCAGACGCTGTTCAATCATCTTGCTTCTCCTCTGAATTTGCTGTTTCTTCGACTCTCAGAACCGTCTCAGCAAAGGTTCGAAAATCGTCCAACCTGGTTTCGATAATACTTCTCACAATCGCCAGATTCAATTTTCGGTAGTCGTGCACGGCAATGTTACGAAAACCGATCATGGCTTTGAGCTGGTCACGTAATTGGGGATCAATGATCCCTGCGTCATGGAGCATGTCGTAAGCTTCACGGGATTCCTGCGGAACACCGAGTTTTTTAACCCTGACCAGATGCATCGCTGCGTCGATAGAGGCTTCACAGGCTCGTTGCAGGTTGAGGATGATGGAGTCCTGGCGAGTGAAGTTCGTCTCCAGTTCACCCTGATGCCCCAGATATTCAGACTGCACCCGGGCAAGACAACGCTCTATTATGGCGACCTTATTCAACAACACATCATTTGTCATAGATGTTCCCTCTTTGACGCACATCAGCCAGTATGTCGCGCCTCTCTTCATTCAGCCTGGCATAGCTGGAGTAGACGACATTTTCAAACTGTTCCACCTGATTACTATCTGCGCAGTAAAGACGTTCGCCGTGAGCGACGATCTGCATCCGCAGTACCGTTGACGCACCGAACAGATCGACAAGATCGACATCGCGACCAGCCAACGCGGCGAGCTTCTGGGCCAACTCCCAGCGATGCACAGAATCGAGCGGCGCAGAGGGCAAAACAGCAAGGTCGATATCACTCTCTGCACGCTGAGCATCGGTCCCATAGCTGCCAAAACGGTAGATCGCCTGACAATCCGGCAGGAGAGTCAAAAGCAATAAAACAAGTCGATCAACGGTTATGGTTTTCATAGCATTTAAACCTTTTGTCACACCACAACTTTAGAGATGCCTCTTTTTTCGCAGAGTCGATCAATCATCTGCTGTAACATTAGCTCATCCTCAAAGACCAGCCGCATCCCGACAGAGTAGCAAGGCAATGGGAGATGAAAAGGGTCAAGCTTCACCGCGTCCTTCTCCGTTGTCAGGAGAAGATCGGCCCCGGCAGCCAGCGTGCTTAAAGTTGCCAGTTGGGCCTTTGAGTAAACAACATGATCCGGAAACGCAAAGGTGCCACACAGATTGATCTTTGCCGCGCGCAAGGAGGCAAAGAACGCCTCCGGTTCAGCGATACCGGCAAAAGCAAACACCCTTTTGCTCGTGATCTCTTTTAACTCCAGCGTCCCCCCATCGAGACGGCTGATTTCAGACGCAAGTTGATGGCGGCATCGAACCGACGGGACCGGCAGAGGCAGCGACGCGGAAGAATCCGGTCCACAGCGGGTCAAAATAACCAGGTCAGCCCTTCGAAGAGATTTGAACGGCTCACGCAAAATTCCGGCCGGGAGCAGATGTCCGTTTCCCGCCGGTCGTTGTCCATCGAGAAGAACGATATCGAGATCTCTGGCAACGGCGCGATGCTGAAAAGCATCATCAAGCACCACACAGTCAACCTGACACTCCTCGATCAACAGCCTGATCCCATCGATTCTCTTCGGTGCGATTGCGATCGGCACGGTGGGGTTACGCCGGGCCAGAAGAACCGGCTCGTCTCCGGCCTGATCTGCCGGTAAAAGTTGCGAGTGGCCATTTGAAACCAGCGCCGCTGTCCCGTTAAACGTTCCGCCGTAGCCGCGACTGACCATCCCGACCCTGCACCCCCTGCTCACCAGCTCTTTGACCAGAAAATCGACCACCGGAGTTTTACCTGTCCCGCCGGCGGCGATATTTCCGACTGAGATGACCGCAATCCCGGAATTTTCAACCAAACGAAATCGCCTGTCATAGAGAAGATTACGGATCGAAATCACGAAACGATAGACCCAGCTTATCGGGAGAAGCAGTCCGGTCACAAGCCTGAACACGCCACCTTCGATCCGGCCGGTTGCATAGTTGCGAAACAGGGTCCTAAACCGGGACATCGCCATCCTTGAGAATCCTGTCAATAACAGCGATGGTCTCGGCTGTCGCTCCGGCGTTCCGATCGATTAACCCGAAGCCGGACAGCCCGACGCTTTCGCGCAGCGATTCGTGTTGCAACAGTGTCTCCATCCGTTCAGCCAACCCTTTTGCATTTTCAACTTTCCAACCACCACAAGACTTCAGAATCAACTGTGAAATTTCTTTAAAATTGTGCATATAGGGGCCGAATAAAACAGGCTTTTTAAGCAGTGCCGCTTCAAGAACATTGTGGCCGCCGACCGGCACGAAACTGCCGCCGACAAAAACAACATCGGCCACTTTATAAAGTGGCATGATCTCGCCAATCGTATCGACCAGCAGAACTTCACCGCTCTGCAATTCAGTGTCGCCCGCTTTGAGTTGACTCCTTAACCGATAGGGAGTCCCTTGTTTCGAGAGCATGTCAGCAACCAGGCGAGTTCTTTGCGGGTGCCTTGGAACCAGCACCAAAACCAGATTATTGAATTGCGCAAGAAGCTGTCGATAAACGGTGACAAGCTGCTCCTCCTCCCCGGCATGAGTGCTGCCGGCTACCCAGATCAGAAGATCCGGGGAGAGTCGATAGAGCGATTTTATCTGTTCAACAGACGGTATGGCACTCAAATCGATCTGCATGTCAAACTTCAAATTTCGCGACACCGAAACTTTGGCTGACGGCGCGCCGAGAACCTTAATCCGGTCCGCATCCTGAATCGACTGCATACAAAAAGCATCAAATTGCTTTAATAGCAGACTGAAGATCCCTCTGAAGCGAAGATACCGCGGAAAGGAGCGATCTGAAATGCGACCATTGACCATAATCAGTTTTGTCCCGCGCCGTTTTGTGTGCCGGACAAAGTTAGGCCAGATTTCAGTTTCAACGATAATCACAACGGCAGGCTTTATTTTCTTCAGAGACCAGGCAACAACCCACGACAAATCAAACGGAAAATAGATACAGGCATCGATCTCCTTGATCTCACTGGCGATAGCGTGCCCTGTCTCGGTGACATTAGAAATAAGAATGCCAGCATCGGGATACGTTTTACGTAAGACTTTAATCAGCGGTATCGCCGCGCGAGTCTCGCCGACGGAGACCGCATGCACCCAGAACACCTGTTTCCCATCGAGTTTCGCCAGCTTGTTTTTGTCATACCAGCCAAACCGTTCCCGGATGCCACGACGGGTTTTACCGAAGCGCACCCCCTTGATGAGATAATACGGAACCAGAATCAGTGCGACCACGATCAGGATCACATTATACAGAAAATACACCAGATGCCTCCAGGCGGGCCGCAGCCCGTTGACTGTTGTCATTCATCGCTTGTTCCAACCGGGAACAAAAAGTTTCAACATTTTCGTCTTTATTAAAATAAAGAGGCGGGCCAAAGGAGTAGACCGCCCGGGCAAACGGGAACGGCAACAAAAACCGGTCCCAGGACGCAAATCGATGACCGCGACTGCAGACAAAACACATCGGCACCACCGGTCGATCGGAGAGGCGGGCTAATTGGCCAACGCCCGGCTTGACAACATGTCGTGGACCACGTGGACCGTCCGGAGTGAAGACCAGATCATACGGCTCTCGCCCTAATGTGATCATCTGTTTCAACGCCGCCTTGCCACCCCGACTGCTTGAGCCGCGCACGGCACCCTGACCGAAATAACGCATGACCCTGGCAATCAGTTCGCCATCCTTGGAAGCGCTGATCAGAATTCTGGCACCGGGGCCGCGATACCCCATGACCATCAGCAACAGTTGATCGTGCCAGAAAGAGAGGATAACCGCCTTCTTCTCGTCCCAGATCGCTTTGACATGGTTTTCACCGACAAACTCGATCTTCAAGGTTGCATGGAGGAGACGGATAATGCCGGCGGCCAGAACGGTCGCAACATTGAGCAGCAGCCAATCGGTGATCCGTCTGAGCATTTAAACGTCCTTGAACTGCATATCGTAAAGTTTTCGGTACAGACCATCATGGGCGAGCAGCTCTGTATGACTTCCGATCTCGCGGATCTCTCCGGCCTCCATCACCACAATCCGGTCCGCAGACATGATCGTCGACAGCCGGTGAGCAATGACAATGGTTGTGCGTCCCTGCATCAGGTTCCCCATCGCCTGCTGAACAATCGCCTCGCTTTCGGTATCGAGGGCACTGGTCGCCTCATCGAGAATCAGCACCGGAGCATCCTGACAGATGGCCCGGGCGATACAAATCCGCTGACGTTGACCCCCGGAAAGACGCAAGCCACGGTCACCGATGTTCGTGTCATAACCGTCCGGAAGGTTTTCTACAAACTCTTCGGCATACGCCTGCCGGGCAGCGGCACGGACTTCTTCCAGTGTGGCATCACGCCCGTAGCCGATATTATTACGAATCGTGTCATTAAACAAAAACGATTCCTGATCCACCATTGTGATATTACGATGAATAGAAGCGAGAGACAAAGAACGCAAGTCGACGCCATCAAGGCGGATAACCCCGGAATCCGGATCGTAAAAACGACAGAGCATACCGGCAAATGTCGTTTTTCCGGCTCCACTCGCTCCGACCAGTGCCACAATTTCACCTGGAGAGACGTGTAGATTGACATCACTCAGAGCGATGTCACCACCTGCGTCATAGTAAAAATTGACATGATCGAAACTCACCTCTCCACGAGCGCGATCGATAACCACCGGAGCAGCCGGTTCGACGATTTCAGCCTCGATCTCCTGCAATTCTAAAACCCTCTCTGCGGCACCCATCCCCATCTGAAACGTTTCATTAACCCGAATCAGGCGTTTGACCGGCGCATACAGCATGACAATGGCAGCAACAACAGAGAAGAGCTCCCCTTGCGTCATATCACCACGCATGACGCGTTCCAATCCCATCCAAAGGACTGCAGCGACACCAAACGAGGTGACGACTTCAACGATCGATGAGGAGAGAGATGAATATTTAAAGGTTTTGCGTAGATGATTATAATAGGTTTTATTGCGCAGACGAAAATCATCATTAACTTTTTGCTCGGTTCCGAAGACTTTAATCACCTTGGTCCCTGAACAGGACTGTTCAAGCGCGGTCGTCAGATAAGCAATCGCCTCCTGACTTTTGCGTGTCACTTTTTTTATTTTTCGAGCCAGTAAAATCGCGGGCCCGGCCGTGGCGGGTAATACAACGAATGCGATCAACGCCATCTGCCAGTCGGTATAAAAAGCGACGCCGATCAGTGCGATCATCGTCACCCCTTCACGCAGACCGCTCACCAATGTTTCCGAGAGCATCTGCGAGAGCATGCCGATATCATTCAGCACACTGGACATAATAGAGCCGGTCGGTGTCTTCAGGTGAAAACGCATTGACAGACGTGTAATGTGTGAAAAGACATCGTTACGCAGATCCTGTATCGCCAGCTGGCCAGCAGTCCGTATGAAATAGTTCTGCGCATAACGACCGATCGCTTTTAACAAAGAGATCCCGATCACCAGGACAGGAACAAACAGAACCATTTTCGGGTCTTGCTCAACGATCACATAATCGACAAACGGCTGGACCAGCTTTGCCATCGCCGCATCTGTGCCACCGACCACAAGCGAAGCGAGCATCGAAATGATAATACGCCAGCGATACGGCTTGGCGTAGGCGAGAAAACGTCGAAAAAGACCTATTTTCTTAAGATTTTTCATACGACTCTCCGGTCATTTCCTGCACAATTTCGGCAACTTTTAACGAACAACCTGGAGCCCCCATTAATTTACGGACTTCATCCAGTCCGCTACAGATTTGCGCTTTACAGTCCGGATCATCCAGAATTTTTAACATCTCGGCAGCCAGCTTTTCCGGCGTCGCATCCTCCTGCAGAAACTCCCGAACTACCTCACGCCCGGCGATGATATTAACCAGGGAGACGTAAGGGATTTTCACCACCTGGCGGGCAATAGCGGCCGATATGGCTGAAGTCCGATACATGACCGCCAACGGGGTGCCGGTCAGAGCAATCTGCAAGGTCACCGTCCCTGAGACGGCCAGAACTGCCGAGCAGGCGGCAGCGACAGTATAGATATCGTTCTCGACAATTTCGACCGCAAGACCGCTGGCAGTGATCTGCGCAGCGATCTCGGCCCGATCCAGAGAAGAGGCGAGAGGGAGTACAAACTTCAGTTCTGGACGCTCTGCCGAGAGTAGACGCGCCGCCTGCAACATCGTGTCGAGATTGTAACGGATTTCTGAACGACGACTGCCGGGAAACAGTCCGACAATCTGTTCGCCGGCCGTGTCGTTGAAACCTTTCAGATCTGTTTTGACCTTAAGCGAGGCGGCGTAATCATCGAGCAGCGGATTGCCGACGTAATCGGCTTGTAAACCATAAGGTTTGTAAAATTCAGGTTCAAACGGAAAAATCACCGCCATCCGATCGACAGTTGCCGCCAGCGTTTTTGCACGCCCCTGCCGCCACGCCCAGACTTTTGGGGCGATATAATAGAGGATCGGAATCCCGGCTTTTTTGGCCGCCCTGGCCAGACGCATATTGAATCCGGGAAAATCGACCAGAATCAGCAGATCCGGACGTTGTTCAGATATAAAGGCCGCCGTAACACGCTTGAACGCTCGGCGGATGGCCGGGAGACGCCCGATGACTTCAACAAACCCCATGACCGAGATCTCATCATAGCAGAGGAGCGTTTCGCACCCCGCAGCGCGCATCTTTGGCCCGGTCACGCCAAAAAAGGAGAGCCCGGGGTTGATCACCCGGGCAGCTTGAATCATATTGGCCGCATGCAGATCGCCGGAAGGCTCACCGGCAACAATCAGAACACGTTGCGCTTTTTTTGTCGTCAATACAGACATAATGGTGCCCGCCGCGGATCTGCGCTCAGCGGGCCAGTCCCCTCTCGCTCCCTTGAATGAACGTCACAAACTGCATCACTTCCGGCAGAGCAGCATATTGATCAACAATCTGCTGCAACGCCTCGTCTTGCTTGAGATCGGACCGATAAATCAGCTTGTATGCGTTTTTAATCCCGCGAATAGCCTCTTCCGAAAAGCCTCTGCGCTTCAGCCCCAGAGAATTGATCCCGACAGTTTTGGCGCGGTCACCTTGAGCAATGGTGTACGGAGGGAGATCTTGAGCAATCATCGAGCCGCCACTGGCCATAACGTGTGCGCCGATCCGCACAAACTGATGCGCTGCCGACAGACCGCCGAGAATCGCATAATCCATGACCTCGACATGACCAGCCAGGGTGGCAGCATTGGCGAGGATAACATGGTTGCCGATACGGCAATCATGGGCAACATGCGTATAAGCCATAAAAAGATTATCGCTGCCGATAATTGTTTCACCGCCGCCATCTTCAGTGCCGCGATGCATGGTGACAAATTCGCGGATTTTGTTGCGATCACCGATGCGCAACGTCGATTGTTCACCATGAAATTTCAGATCCTGCGGATCGGCACCGATCGAAGCAAATTGAAAAATTTTATTATCCAGACCGATTTCGGTCCACCCTTCAATCACGACGTGCGGACCGACCCAGGTT
>JACUTX010000046.1 GCA_014859615.1 Desulfuromonadales bacterium
CGCTTCTCCTTTTTGAACCGCCTGAGGCGACCATCGACCTCCATCCTGTGACTCTCATCACCGAGGTCAACAAGATGCATATGACAGAGTTCGTCATGGGTGTAGCCAAGCCGGTCAGAAGTCTGCTGGTTCGCTTCCAGAATCGCCCCATCCAGACCGGCAATATAAATAGAATCGTTGGAGTGATCAAACAGCGTCCGAAACTTGGCCTCCGAAGTCCGTACCTCTGCAGATATCTGCTTCTGTTTAAGCTGTTGCCGAACGAACCATTCCAGCATGTCGACCAGGCCGGAATATAGGGGGAGTAACTTCTTCAGAGCCGCCCGATCGATGACCGGAGCAGAGAGGACCGCTTTCATGTAGGCGTCCCGAGCGAGTCCCATCGCCACGGCCTGCTGACGAAACCGGTCAAGATCGGCATTCTCCGGCACAAACTGTCCAAAGAGCAGGGTCGCGTAATGCCGCCCTTCTACAATAACCGGCAGACCGATTTCGATCAGACCGTTCTGACAAAGGTGTTCCCGCGCGGTCGCTGCAACTTCGGAATCGGCGGCAGCAAAGAGTTGGGTAAAATAGTTTCGGGTTACGTTACACCGCTTTTGACCAAAACCTGTCTGACTGTGATAGAGGCGGCAGAGATCGCTCCAACCGACGCTGGCCAGCAGTTCGCCATCGTCACCCAGCAGACTGACCGGCATCCCTGTCACCTGCTGCATACTCTCTAACAGCTGACGGATCTGATTTTGATCTATGGTGGTTTTAAACAGTGTGCTCATCGGCCGTTACTCTTTCGGGACTTCGACCTGTTGTTTTTGCAACCGCTTGTAATAAAAATTTTGTCCATAAAGTGCCGCAACCGGATTGTGCCCGGTGACGCGATCCTTGGCGACCAACGTCGTGACCGGGGCATCAGAGTATTTACTGAACAGCATATCATGCCCGACACAAAGCCCCATGATGATATTCATCTCCATCCCCCGGCCATTCAGTATCCGCGCCTGAGCGATCGGGTTGCAGGCTGGCTCAAAGCTGTTGGGACGCACTTTGTTCGATTCGCTTAGTCCGAGCTCCATCTTGTCGATGCTCCCGGCCTTGCAGCAGGCTGAAAAAGGTTCAAACCCCTGCGCCGCAAGAATCGTAACCAGACTCTGCGTTTCGGCGAGCAGACCGATACAGGTGGCGATCCCGATCTTTTTAAACCCCATCATTTTAGCCAGAGCCACTGTATCCTCGACCCGGGTCCAGCGGGCATTCACCGCATCCGACCCCGGCACCGGCTGATAGCAGAGCCCTTCTACCTTGGCCGCAACCTGAGCCAGACGTGCATCGAAATCATCGCCTTTGTAAGCGGCAAAAGATTCGTCGATAATATCGGCATATTCATTGGAGGGACAGTAGCCTGGGCGGGCCGGACCACTGCCAGGCTCACTCCAGCAGTTGGTCGCCCCCTGTTTCTGCCAGACAGAACTGCAACTTGAACAGGACGGTTTTTGTTTTTCCTCACTCATTATCAAACCTCCGTAAGGAAAAAGATTTATGCCTTGATTTTTCGGCATTCGAGATAAAAACGTTTTTCATCCGCTTCTCCCATGGAAAATGTTTTACGCGGTAGAGCACCATCGAGAATAATTGTTTTGAAGAGATCGTGTTTGGAGATCGCCGGGAGATAGAACCCGATATTTCCGATCTGACGGCCGAGGCCTGTTACCGGCTCATCCCCATGAATGTAATCAATGCGGGCTTTGCTGTTTTGCTCAAGATAGAGATCGAGAAACGTCTGCAGGGTCGCGACCGCCAGATGAAATTCCGGCTGATCGATCGTCAGCAGACCCGGACCACTGTTATCGACAAACAGAATCGACTGGCGGCCCGCTTCTGTCTCAGAGAGTTGCCGGGCCGCCAACTCGGTCCGGTCCGCAGAGCGCAACAGCGTCAAAGCACTCCCTTTCCCTTTATAGTAATGCGCCATATCGGCCAGAAGCTGTTGCGGGTCGCAATCGAATACCACCCGGTGAATCGCCTCGAACTCAAGCCCCGGATCATGAATATTGATCAGTTCAACCAGAGCATAACGCGCCGGGTGATTCATGATGTCGATTCGATCTTCGGCACCCTGCTTCAACTCCTCCCAGATCGCCTTGGCGGTCGCAAAAGAGTGATTGCCATCCCCCATCGCATAGAGGACCACCGGTCGATCATGAACATCATAGCGCCTCGCAAATTTGTCCGGATCAGCGAGCTGCCGCAGAGCCTCGGCCACTGCATCAATCTCAAGAGGACCGTCGACTCGCCAGCCACGGAGCCTGCCGCCGTTACAACAGAGGTCAAAATCGTAGACCGGCTGCAGATTGCACCTGAACAGCGGTTCAATCACGGTCTGCTCAGGATCATCGATCAGCACCATGATGTGTGGCAGTTCAATCGGGGCAGCATTGCGCACCCGAATGCGCGGCGGCAACCGATCGAGAATCGTCCCTTCCGTGGCCCGGATAAGGCTGCTGGCCCCTTTATTGTAGTCGTACCCCTCAAGATCGAGCGCAACGATCAGCCCCTTGCGCGACGGGACCTCGGAAGTTTTGCGATCGAGCAGCAAAAAACCGGGCGGTTGCTCCTCCAGAACCCCCTGATCGAGATAATCCTGCATACAACTGTTAATCGCAGCTATCCGAACCTCGCTATCCGTCTCTTCAAGATAGACTTCAGGATAGATCAGATTCAGGGTCGAAGGAGAATCGGCAACAAACGCTTTCAGCTTTTTCCAGTAATCTTTGTCCGATGTATACTGATCGCAGGCGATAACCGCCCAATGTTGCAGGTCAACCCCCTGGCGCGGGAGGAGTATATTCGGGACTTGCAGTGCAATCGTATCGAAAACCATATTAATAAACTCCTCAAGCAAACAGTCAGAGACTGTGCAAAATCAAGCCTTTTATTCTAGCCAATTTGCAGAGTTGTGCAAGCAATTTTCCCCACCTTTGTATAAAGCAGCGGTAAAAACACCAACGCTGAAAAGAGAGCGTTCCTCTCTGTTTTTCTATTTATCGCCCCTGCTTAAAAGCGATGCAATCACCCCTTCCCTATTGGCTACATAGGACTGGAAGGTAAAAAATAGAACGTGAATCCATATTAACAACAGCGAGATTTAATCTCTTTAAGTTTCGCTAAAAGCGCGTCAACACTAAGAATATGCGCGCAGACTTGATAAAAAACGAAGCAAAAGACTTGCAATAAAAGACCCCTTCATATAAATTGTAAAACGCTGTTTAACCTGATAATTATGATTTTTTGTAATTATTCAGTGCCATTGTGAATGACAAGAGATCCTGTCATCCCCGAATGATTCTATCGGGGATCCATGGCTTTAAAAACTAGATCCCCGATTAACCCCTCGGGAATGACACACTTTTCACAGTTGCTGAA
Source organism: Desulfuromonadales bacterium (assembly GCA_014859615.1). Taxonomy (GTDB): domain Bacteria; phylum Desulfobacterota; class Desulfuromonadia; order Desulfuromonadales; family UBA2294; genus Kmv16. The sequence continues at coordinate 3,421 of JACUTX010000046.1, forward strand.
TAGTTACTATTTTTAACTATAGAGGAGATTTTAATGGATATTCTCGCATTGAACTGCGGAAGCTCTTCCGTCAAGTACCAGCTGTACAACTGGGCCAAAAAAAAGATTATTGCCAAAGGGATGGTCGAACGGGTCACCATTGGTGACTCCTATATTATTCACGAAGTTCCCGGCCGCGAAACCTATCGCGAAGAGTACGAATGCCCGGATCACAAGGTTGCCATCCACCTGATCATCAAGACGCTGGTTGACGAGAAATATGGTGTCGTCAAGGAGATCACCCAGATCGCCGCCGTTGGCCATCGGGTTGTTCATGGTGGTGAAAAATTCAACTGTTCAGTCATGATCAACGATAAAGTCCTCGACGCGATCAAAGAGGTTCAGCATCTGGCGCCACTGCACAATCCACCCAACATCTCCGGTATTGAAGCGGCCCAAGCGGTTCTCCCTGACGTTCCGCACATCGGCATCTTCGACACCGCCTTCCATCAGACCTTGCCGGAACACGCCTATATGTATGCGGTTCCGTTTGACTGGTATGAAAAACATGGTGTTCGCCGCTACGGCTTTCACGGCACCAGCCATCTCTACGTCTCGAAGCGGGCAGCGGTCCTGCTCGACAAAGAGCCTAAAGATTGCAACATCATCACCATGCATATCGGCAATGGCGTTTCCCATTGTGCCATTAAAGGGGGTGTTTCGATCGACACCTCCATGGGTTTAACGCCGCTGGAAGGGGCGATCATGGGGACCCGCTGCGGCGACATTGATCCGGCGCTGCCGATGTTCATGCAGCAACAGGAGAACCTCTCTGCCAAGGAAATCGATTCGATTCTCAATAAAAAATCTGGCATTCTCGGGATTACCGGGCAGTTCACCGACCGTCGCGATGTGATTGAAGGGGCAGAAGATGGAGACGAACGCTGCAAACTGGCGCTCGAGATGGAAGGGTATCGTCTGAAAAAATACATCGGTTCTTATTTTGCCGCCCTCGGACGGCTCGATGCCGTCGTCTTTACCGCTGGCGTCGGCGAGATGGCCTGGATGATTCGCGAGAAGGCGCTGGATGGGCTCGAAAATCTGGGGATCAAACTCGATAAAGAAAAAAACAAAAACACCATGACCCGTAAGCGGGAGACCGAAATCACCACCGCCGACTCACCGATCAAGGTCTTTGTTATCCCGACCGATGAAGAGCTGGTCTTCACCGAAGACGTTGTCGCCATCTTGAATAAGAGCTACACCGACCACATGAACTTTACTTACAGTTTCTCGGGTAAAGATTTTTCACTCGGTTGATTATGTTTGACAGATTGACACAAACGGGCTGGCAGATAATCTGCCAGCCCTTTTGTATTTTACCATCACTGTAAACGACAGGATCTCTCTTGCGGAGTTTTCCTGTCATTTGCTGATCAGCACAACCAACCGTCACTTATCATTAAGGTCCGAACAGACATAATCGGTCATTTCTGCAACCACCACCTTAAATCGCGACTTTGCCGAAACATTGAACGAATCCCCCGACTGAACCGACGTCCAGACCTCATCACCGGCCAACTGCAGCATCAGACTCCCCCGGGTGATTTCCATCAGCTCCGCCGTATCCGTGCCGAATTCGTATTCGCCCGGCTGCATGACCCCGAGGGTTTTGATCTCCCCGTCAGGAAATTCGATTGTCCGACTGGTCACCTTGCCGTCAAAATAGATATTCGCTTCTTTTTTTACAGTGACATTCTCAAACTGGCTCATAATCTTCTCCTGTTGCAAATATTCAAATTGACTCTTTCATAGCCTGTTTCGTTCTCTTTGCGCAATCTATAAACAAGAGAACAAAGCCAGGAACGTCTCGCACTATTCATAGCGGAGCGCATCAATCGGATTCAGATTTGCCGCTTTGCGCGCAGGATAAAAGCCGAAGAAGATGCCGACGGCGCCGGTAAAGAGTACCGCGACGATAATCACGATCGGGTTGACCACGACGCTGATACCGAGGAGACTTCCGATTCCCCAGGCAGAGCCGAGACCAGCGGCGATACCGATGATGCCGCCGAGCAGACTTAATATCGCCGCTTCGACCAGAAACTGGGCGAGGATATCGACAGGACGGGCACCAATGGCGAGGCGGATGCCGATCTCGCGGGTTCGTTCGGTGACCGAAACCAGCATGATATTCATGATACCGATACCGCCGACCAACAGAGAGACCGCAGCGATCGCCGACAACAGCAGGGTCAAGGTGCCGGTGATCCGGGTCGCCATCTGATTGATCTCGGACTGATCGTTGATGTGAAAATCATCGGCGCCATCGGCCGGGATACGATGTGCTTCACGTAAAATCGTACCGATCTCCTCCTTGGCATCTGCCATCTGTTCGGAACTGCTGGCGCTGGCAACAATCGCCCGCACAGTCTTGCCGTCGCCGAGGCGATAGAGGACGGTGGTCGACGGAGCGAGGATAATATCGTCCTGATCAGTACCGAAGGCTGATTGCCCTTTGGGGGCGAGAACTCCGATCACCCTGAACGGTACGTTGCGGATGCGAATCGCGGCCCCGATCGGGTCTTCGCCGGGGAACAGCTCGCGGACCACGGTCTCACCGAGCAGGGCAACCTTGGCCCGGGTGCGAACCTCCCGTTCGCCGAATGAATAACCGCTTTTCACCTGATAGTTGCGAATCGAAAGATATTCAGGGGCGACTCCGGTCACCGAAGTGTTCCAGTTCTGGGCACCGGCGATGATCTGGGCCGTCACCCGGATCTCCGGCGAGACCCCCTGCAGCTGCGTGGCGCCACTTCGCAGGCTCTGGACATCGCTCATGGAGAGGTTGATCAGACTGCCGGCTCCGCCACGGGCGCCGCCGACCTGACTGCTGCCAGCGCGAACCATGACCAGATTGGTGCCGAGGCTTGCCACCTGTCGCTCGATATCACGCGACGACCCTTCGCCCAGCGCCACCATCGTGATGACGGAACCGACACCGATAATAATACCGAGCATGGTCAAAAGAGTGCGCATCTTGTTTCGGGCGATGCTCTGCACCGCCACATGGATCAGCTTGCTCCATTTCATGCCGGCACCCGTTGCCTGGTGGCGGCAAGATCGGCCGCTGCATCCCCCGGCAGAGGGACCGGCAGATCTCGTTGCACCAGACCATCGCGCAGCTCAACAATACGGCTGGTATAACGGGCGACCTCGGGTTCGTGAGTAACAATGACGATGGTCATCCCTTCACGGTTGAGCTGCTGAAAGACGGCGAGAACTTCGAGGGTGGTCCGGCTGTCGAGATTGCCGGTCGGTTCATCGGCGAGGATGATCGCCGGTGCTGTAACCAGGGCACGAGCGATGGCGACCCGCTGCTGCTGGCCGCCGCTGAGCTGATTCGGAAGATGATCAAGGCGGTCACCGAGGCCGACCCGAACCAGAGCCGCCTCGGCGGCCGACGACGGAGCCGCGATGCGATGACGGCGATCATAAAGGAGTGGGAGCTCGACATTTTCCAACGCCGTCGTCCGGGGGAGGAGATTGAACCCCTGAAAAACGAAGCCGATCTTTTCGTTGCGGATCGTCGCCAGAGCGTTGCGCCCGAGTTGATCGACAGGAATCCCCTCGAGAAGATAGGCTCCGGCAGAGGGGAGATCGAGACAACCGAGGATATTCATCAGCGTCGATTTGCCGCTGCCGGAGGTCCCCATGACGGCAACAAACTCGCCTCGGTCGATCGATAACGTCACACCGCGCAGGGCATGAACCTGCACTGCGCCGAGGTCGAAGACCTTGGTTACGTCGCGGACGACCAGAGTCGCAGAATTCATCGTTGCCGCTTTCCGCGCATCGCTCCGAACAAAGAGAAGCTCTTCTTGCTCTCATCCGCCGTCTGGTCGATGCCGGTGATCACAAGCTCCCCTGCCTTGATCTCTGCACCACTGATCGCAGACTGCTGACCGTTGCTGGCAATCAACGTCACCGGCCTCGGCTGCAGAGTGCCGTCAGACTGAAGGGCATAAACGGTTCTCGGCGCAGACGCCGCCCGCTTCTTCCTCGGAGTACCCCTCTCTGCCGCCGGCGTAAAGCGCAAAGCGGCAGCCGGGACCAGCAAGGCATCCTCGATCTGCTCGACAACAAAATCGACGGTCGCGGTCATCCCTGGGAGGAGGAGACCGTCAGGGTTGTCAGCAGCGACAATCACCGTATAAGTGACGACATTCTGCACCGTCTCCGGCTGCAGACGCACCTGACGCACGACTCCGGTGAAACGCCGTTCCGGGTAGCTCTGCACAAAGAAACGGACCGGCTGCTCTGGGCGGATCTGTCCGATATCAGTCTCATCGACATCAGCCTCAATCTGCATCCGCGCCAGATCGCGGGCGATCACGAACAGTTCCGGCGTATTGAGACTCGCCGCTACGGTCTGACCGGCGTCGATGCTCCGCTGAATAACGGTGCCGTCGATAGGAGAGCGGATAGTGGCGTTGCGTTGATTAGTCGTAGCCCGCGCCAGGGAAGCCTGGGCCGAGTCGACAGCGGCACGGCTGCGGTCGACATTGTAGCGCAGTGGCAGAAACTCCTGCTCGGCAAGATACCCCTTCTCGTAGAGGGGGAGGCTCCGCTCCAGTTCGCGCTCGGCCTGGGCAAGATCAGCCCGGACACGCGCCATGGTCGCCTCCCCTTCGGCAACTGCAGCGACAAACAGATCGGGTTTAAGGGTCGCCAGCACCTCCCCTTTTGTAACCTTATCATTAAAATCGACCCGCACCTGATCGATGGTTCCGGAAACCTCGGTCCCGACGGTAACCGTCTCCACTGCCGCCAGAGTGCCGGTACTCGACACGGTACGCTCAAAGGGACCGCGGGTGACAGTGCTGCTTTGATAAGAAGGAGACTTTAGAGCCGAATCGCCATCGGCAAAAAAAAGATAAACGCCACCGACCAGCAGAAGCAACACAAAAGAGAGAATAGGCCAGAAGAGACGTGATTTTTTCATTCTGATTCCTTACCCGGGGTCAGCCGGGCTAACAAAAGTTGCAGGTCACCACGGGCGTGACCGACGGCCAGCCCCTGTTGCAACAGAGCGTGACGGGCCTGCACCTCTGTCGCCTGTGAGCTGACAAAGCTGGCGCGGGCGGCAGCGCGATCGACCCAGCTTGCCGCCCCGGCCCGATACCGGGCCTCGGCGGCCTCCAGAGCTTGGCGGGCGGCATCGAGCTGGGTGCGCGAAACGGTGGTCTGCAGCTCGGCCCGCCGGTAATCTGCCAGCGCCTGCCCAACCTCGACCCCGATCAACTGTTGCAGGCGCATCACCTCGACGACGGCGTTGCGCACACTGATCTCAGCCTGACTGACGCTGCTTTTGGTTTGAAAACGGTCGAAGATCGGCACGCTCAGGTTCAGGCCGATGGCCGCCGAGCCGCGGTCGCGACTGAGCTGCGCACCGAGATTGCGGCCGCCGTTCAACGAGCTGTAACCGCTGTCGGCGGAGGCGACCAGATCGAGGCGCGGCAGGTAGCCGGAGCGCGCCTCTGTGACTCCCGCCGACGCCATCTCCACCTGCCGCTGCGCCGCCAGCAGATCGGGACGCTGCAGCAGCGCCTGATTTATGCTGGCGGTTAAATCGAGCCCCCGGAGCGGCTCGACCAGAGCGAACGGGTCGATCGGCAGCAGCTCGACGTCTCGCGGCGGCTGCTGTCCGAGATTCTGCAGCAGCTGCAACTGCGCCACATCAAGGTTGCGCCGGGCATCGAGGAGATCGAGCTCAGCCTGAGCCCGAGCCGCCCGTTGCTGATAAAAATCGGTAACCGACCGGAGGCCGGAGCGATAGAATGCATCGACCTGCTCCAGTAACGCCTCTTCTCGCGCAAGGTTTTCCTCGGCGGCCGCCACCAGCTCACGATCAGAAAGAACCATAATAAAGGCCGTGGCCGCATTCAGGGCGATAGTCTGCTGCTGACGCAAAAGGTCAGCTGTTGCCGCATTGAGCTGAATGCGGGAACCATCAAGAGCGGCGGCATCGGCAAAGCCGTTGTAGAGATTGAAACGGGAAGAGAGCCCGACAGTCATGGTGCGGTAATCGCCGTCGTCACCGCCCGGCGGCTGCTGAGCATAACGTTCACTGGCACTGGCACTCGCCTGCAGATCAGGGAGAAAACTGCCACGGGCCGCCTGTAGCGAAACGTCCGCCGACTCCTGCCGGTTGCGGGCAAGGGTCATCGCCGGATGCTCTGCCCAGGCAAGAGCCACCGCCTCGGACAAGCTCAGCCGCAGCGGCGATAAATCGGCGTCCGCTGCGGCTGCCAGAGGTCTTGACAACGGCATCAGGAGGAGGATGACAACCGTGCAAATTTGTATGATTTTCATCGAAAACAGGCCTCAGTTGTCGAATATGCCGGGGAAATACGCCAGCGGCAACCGTCGCCGGTGCGCCAGAGTGACGGTTTCAGACAACATAAGCTCGAACGCATCGCACTTCAAGTGAAGAAATTTAATTTTCCCTGATAGATGCGTCATCCTCTGTTCAAGAAAAAGGGCCGGCAACAAAAAGTCACCGGCCCGCACCGAACTGTCGAGATTTAATCCTCAGCCTTGAGCCTGAACCGCCGTAATCGCCGAAACCGAAATAATATCATCGACCGAACAGCCGCGCGACAGGTCGTTGACCGGCTTGGCCAGACCCTGGATAATCGGGCCGACCGCTTCGGCACCGGCGACCCGTTCCACCAGTTTGTAGCCGATATTTCCGGCATCGAGGGTCGGGAAAATCAGGGTATTGGCTCGGCCGGCAACTGCCGATCCGGGAGCTTTTTTATTTCCGACCGACGGCAACAGGGCCGCATCGAGCTGCAGCTCACCATCGATCTGCAGATTGGGAGCGAGTCCCCTGGCGATTTCAAGCGCCTTGAGCACCTTGTCGCAATCTTGGTGGCTAGCACTCCCCTTGGTGGAGAACGACAGCATGGCGACCCGGGCATCGACCCCGAGGAAGCTCTTGCAGCTGCTGGCGGTCGAAACAGCGATCTCGGCCAGCGCCTGGGCATCCGGATTCGGGTTAACCGCACAATCGGCAAAACAGAGGACGCCATCTTCACCAAAAGCGGGATTTTTGGTCACCATCAGAAAAACCGAGGAGACCGTCTTCATCCCCGGGGCGGTACCGACCACCTGAAAGGCGGCCCGCAGAACATCACCGGTTGTATTATAGGCTCCGGCGACAGCGCCACCGGCATCCCCTTTACGAACCATCATCGAAGCGAAGTAAAGATGATCGTCGCCGGTCAAAAGCGTTTTCGCCTGTTCGGCCGTCAGCCCCTTCTTCTTGCGCAGCTCAACCAGCTCCTGCACATAGTCATCAAGCAGCGGTGCCGTTTTCGGATCGAGCAGAGTCACTCCGGCAAGCGAACAGCCGAGTTCTTCGGCTTTACCCTGCAATATTTTTGCGTTACCAAGCAGAACGATATTCGCCAGCCCCTGTGCAACGATCTGCCCGGCAGCCTGAATCATACGGTCGTCATAACTTTCAGGGAGAACAACAGTCTGGCGGTTTTCTTTCGCCTTCGCCTTTATTTGATCGACAAGATGCATTATATTCCTCCTTTACAATTATAATTATAAACTCAGAGCACTTTTATAACGGATGAACGAACGAGGGTCAAGCAATTAGCCACTCGACAGAGGTAATGCGCAATTCTTTATCAGAACAGCTTTTTCTCCTGTACACTACATGCTTGTTGCTCATCTCTAGACCTTTTGGATCTTTATGCAGACGGACTTCGCCGAAATCCGAACCCTCACGCTGTTTGTTATCGTTTCGCTGCTCCTGCATGCGTTGCTGCTGACACTGCCAGAGCCACAAAAGCCGGACGAACCGGCCAAAAAGCCGGTCGTTGTCGAGATCTACTCGCCGCCAACAGCCGACGCGCCAAGTCGGGAACTCGATCTTCCGGTAGAGCCGGATCAACAGCGGACCAAACCGGCCAAACGGCTCGGCCCGTCTGATCAGATGATCGAAAAAGAGAGAGCGCCGAGAGGCGACGCCCCTGAAGATCGCCTCCCGGCGATCACCGTACCGGTTCAACCGCAGCCGCAACCAGACAAACCGAAACCGCCAAAGGAGGGATCAAAGCCTGAGCAACTCCCCGACCTGAAAACGCTGACCGCGCTTCCGGAAGAGACCCGGGTGCGGATCGGCGATGAATTTCGGATCAAAGCCCGACCGGATGTCGCCGAAGGAGAAGCGATCTGGCTCGACACCGAAAAGGATATCCTGATCTCCTTTTTTCAACGTCTGCGCAACGGGATCTATCAAAACTGGAATTACCCCGGCCGATCCCTCGCACAGGGGGAAGAGGGGGCCTGCCTGATTGAAATGATCTTCAATCGGGAGGGGGAAGTTCTTGACGTGATTCTGTTGCAGACCAGCGGTTATCCGCTCCTCGATCGGGAAGCGATCGCCGCAGTATTCAAGGGGGATGGCTCCTATGGTCGCCTGCCGTCGGCCTACAGCGGCGAACAGTTGCGGATCAAGGCCTTTTTCACCTACCGACTCGATCGGCGACCGTCCATGTTCGGGCAGCAATAATCTTCACCCTTCGCGCCACTTGAAATGAGCGATCCCGACCCTCAATCCGTCTTTGCAACTGCTTTGCAGTCGCTGAATCCATAGTGATGAACATCCTGCTGCGGAAACGGAATCGTGATCCCCTCTGCATCGAATGCGAGCTTTATTTTTTCGATCAGGTCAAACCGAACCGGCCAGTAGTTGGACACAGAAACCCAGGGACGAACGACAAAATCGACACTGCTCGCACCGAGTTCAGAGACCGCCACGACCGGTGCGGGATCTTTGAGCAGACGGTTATCGGCGGCCAGGATGGCCTGGATAATCCCTCTGGCCTTTGCGATGTCATCATCGTAATGAATGCCGAAGACCAGATCGATCCGCCGCAATTCGCGGGCCGAATAGTTCGTAATCGTCCCCCCGACAATAGCACTGTTCGGGACTGTCAATTCGCGATTATCGGGGGTACAGAAGAGAGAAGTAAACAGTCCGACTTTTTCAACCGTCCCCGCCGTCCCGCCCGCCTCGACATAATCACCCGCCTTGAACGGTCGCATCATGATCAGCATGATTCCTGAAGCGACATTCTGCATCGAATCCTTCAGGGCCAGACCGATTGCCAGACCGGCCGCACCCAGAACGGCGACCAGAGAGGTCGTATTGACTCCGAGCTGATCGAGGGCAGCGATCGCCACCATAACCAGCAGCAACAGTCTGATCAGTGTCCGCACAAAATAGAGCAGTGCGTCATCGGTCACCTTGTGCGCCAGCAACCGCATCATAAATTTCAACACGATTCTGATCAGGAACAGTCCGATAACAAAAATGCCGACAGCATAAACTATTTTCAGCCCCCAGACGATAAACAGCTCCTGATCAAACCCCGTAAATAACGCGTTCACTCTACCTCCTTCTTTTTCAAACCAAGATCAGAACCAGACGCCAGCCAGCGGCGCATTACAGACCACGCAGCGCCCATTGTCCATGCGGTTTTCCGTCAACGTGAACCCTTGCCGATGAATCAGACGAGCATTGCAGGCCGGACAGAAGGTCGATTCGCCATCGGCGTCGTACAGATTACCGGTATAGACATGTTTCAGTCCAGCCTGTTGCCCGATATCACGCGCACGAAGCAGCGTCGCCATCGGCGTCGCTGGCAGATCCATCATCTTGTAGGCCGGAAAAAATGCGGTCACATGCCACGGCGTCTCGGGTCCGAGTTCCGTCACGATAAACGCTGCCAGCTTTTCAAGCTCGGCATCGGCATCATTCTGTCCGGTAATCAACAGAGTTGTCACCTCAAGCCAGATACCGAGGCGGTGATAATCACGCAAAGTCGCCAGAACCCCGTCGAGAGAGGCCCCGGTGCATTGGCGATAAAATAAATCCGAGAACCCTTTCAGATCGACATTGGCGGCATCGAGAAACGGTGCAATCCGCACCAGCGGCTCCCTGTTGATATAGCCGTTGGTGACAAAGATATTCTTCAATCCGGCGGCATGAGCCAGCTTGGCGGTGTCGTAGGCATACTCATAATAGATGGTCGGTTCCGTGTAGGTATAAGCGATGCTCTGGCAGCCGGTAGAAAGGGCTTGTTCAACAATCTCTTCAGGACTCAAAAGCTCCCCCGCCATCCGGTCATGCTCGTGCGGCCATTGGGAGATAGTGGCGTTTTGACAATGCAGACAGCGAAAATTACAGCCGACCGTAGCAATCGAATAACTCTTCGAACCGGGGAGGAGATGAAACAACGGCTTTTTCTCAATCGGATCAACATTGGTCGCCACCGCCCGGCCGTAGACCAGAGAATAGAGGACACCGGCTTGATTGGCCCGAACCCCGCAGCGCCCCCGCCCCCCTTCGGCGATGCGGCAATTAAAACGGCAGAGGCGGCACTGAACAAATCCGTGTTCCTGAGCTTTCCAGAATTTAGCTCTCTGCATGGCGTCTTCTCCGTTTGTCGGTGCCACAAAACTATAGCAGATCAAAGAGAAAACTAAAGAGCCTTTTGCAATAGTCCTTTTACGTCATTCCCGAAGTGATTTTAATCAGGAATCCAGTACGTTAACTGCCTTGAAAAGGCTGGATCCTTTGACAGTGGCCTTTTTGGGCGGACACCCTTTTTGCAAAAGAGAAAAAAGTGATATAAGAGGCAAAGCTAGAACATAAAGCGGCGCATACTGACATTCAACAACAGACCGACCCCGACCATGGTCGTCACCATGCTGGTCCCCCCGTAGGAGAAGAGCGGTAACGGCACCCCGACGACCGGCAGCAGTCCGATGACCATGCCGAGATTCACAACGATGTGCCAGAACAGCATGGCGGTGACACCGAGGGCAAGGAACATCCCGAAACGATCTCCGGCTCGACTGGCGACATAGATCCCCCAGCAGACCAGCAACAGATAAAGGGTGAGCAGCAGAAGGCAACCGGCAAAGCCCCACTCTTCAGCAAATACCGAAAAAGCAAAGTCCGTATGCCGTTCCGGCAGAAAAGAGAGCTGGGATTGCGTCCCCTGCATAAACCCCTGGCCAAAAAATCCGCCGCTGCCGACGGCGATTTTTGACTGAATTATATGATAGCCGGAACCGAGCGGGTCACGTTCCGGATTCAAAAAAGTCAGAATCCGTTCCTTCTGGTAGGTGCGCAGCAAAAAAAACCAGCCGCCAATGGCCGAAGCGAGCCCCATCACCGTTATAAAGATCATTGTTCGCCGGCGAATCCCGGCAAACAGCGCCATGGTGGTTGCGATAAAGATAATCAGCATCGCCGTGCCGAGATCGGGTTGTTTCATAATCAACAGCGCCGGGACAGCGAGCAGGACAAATGGCAGAACAAGCTCCCGCAAAGCGTAACCGAATATCTTTTCATGACGACTGAAATAGCGCGCAAGGATAAAGATAATCGTTATTTTCATCAGTTCACTCGGTTGCAGGTTAAAAAATCCGAGATTGAGCCAGCGCGTCGCCCCCATCGAAGTTTTACCGATCAACAGCACCATAAAAAGAAGAATGATATTGATGATATAGAGCGGCAGACCAAAATATTCGAGATGACGATAATCAAAAAGACAGAGGGTCAGAGCGATGCTGAGACCGATGCCGAGCCAGTAAAACTGTTTAATGTAAATTGGCGTCCCGACCGAATCCCAGGAGGAGGTCGCGCTGTAGAGATTGATAATCCCGATCCCGACCAGCAGACAGAC
>JACUTX010000047.1 GCA_014859615.1 Desulfuromonadales bacterium
AAATAAACGACTCGCTCTTCTGCTGCCGGTAGCGCCGAAAACAACCCTTTATCAGCAACAAGATGCAAGGTCGCATGCTGATAAGATTGGCGGGTGAAATTTGCCAGAATTTTCGTTATCTCGCTGCGCGTCATGGCGCGTGCAAGCACTGCAATCTTCGGCAATAATGATTCAATTTTCTGCCCGCTAAGTTTCGATGCAACATAAGCAAGGCGCTGCCCATAGGTGTGCTCTTGCATGACCTTTCGCAGGGCAGCCAAGCGGAACTTTCGGGCATTTAGATCATCTGCGGTTAACGCTTTTAACCGCCGGACCTGCTCACTACCGTTATCTGTGGTGACAACCAGATCCCCAAATAGAAGCCGGACGCCACGGGAGAAGTTACTGACCGTAATCGTGTTAGACGCAAGGAGTTCATAAACCCGCCGGGCAAACATAGATTGTGATTGTTTTATAGAATTCAGGTTGATCGCGTACCGATACCCCTTGTACGCCCGGTCGATTTCCGTATACAGAAGCGTCCCGACAATACAAGGCTGATAGTACTGCGGAAACGTATAGTTTGGGTCTTTCTTCCCAAAGTTGCGATCAAATATCTCCAGCGGCTTAAAGGCAGGGAGTTCATCGACGAAGCTCTCTAGGTCTTTGATCCGTTCCGGATAGCGTGCGTAGTAGGCTCCCGCAAAACAGAAGGCATCCTTGCGCGCATATTTTTCGATCGGGTTGTGGCTCTTCGGCTGACAGGCAAAAGGCAACAGGAAGACGCGCTCATGCTTCAGCGCCGCCTTGTAGCGATGGATACAATCGATGTCCGTGGTAAAAACGTAATCAAAAAGTCTGGCGGTGTTCAAAAATGTTTCAAAATGCACCGGATCTTCCTTGTTCCAGAACAGTGTCGGAATCCTGCGCTGCTGGCACCATTCGACCACCCCCTGCAGCTCTTGACTTGTATGCCCGACCTTGTTTCCCCAGAGATCATCCTTTCCGCGCCAGGCCGATTCTATAAAAAGCAGCTCCGGCGCCGACGATTCAAGCTCAGCTTTCCAACCTGTCGGGGTCAGTTGCGTCAGCTTGCACTCTGGAGCATAGGAACTGAAGGTGAACTCATCCATAATGCATGCAACGCGCAAGTTAACAAGCCCAGTGGTCATATTCAGCTGCGGTATCGTGTGCTGAGATAGAAGAATTGAGACAGAGTCGGCCCTTATCGACGGACCGGCAGCCCGCACCGGAGCTTCACTTCCCCCCTCTGGCTTCCGTTTTAACACCGGCAGGTCCAGGGTGAACTTTTTCTGTCTGCGTCGCACGGACTCACGCCTCAACAGCCAGAGATCTTTCGGCAAGCGCATGAAGTTTCGGTGAGACTTCAGGCAATGTAGCAGGATGTACCCTAATCGAAATGAGAGCGTATCACGCACCTTGCTGGCAGTTACTTCTGCTTCACGACGGAGGAGTTCAGTTTTTTCTTTATGACGTTGATTCTGAAGTTCCAACTTCTGCTTCAAGAGGGGTATTTGTTGTCCGGTTACCTGTCGATATTTTATATTTGCGTTATTCAGCGATTCTTTTAGTTCATTTTCTATGATGATTCGGTCGGATTTTGCCTCCTCAAGATCATGTTGAAGGGTCTCGATCTGGGCACTGCCAATTAAGTATTTCTGATTAACATCTTCAAGTCGACTGCACAATAATTTGAGTTCGTCCTGCCGATGAATCAACTCCTTTTCAAACTTTTGAATCAGATCGTTTTTGTCCCGATTATCTGCTGTCAAACGGGCAATCTCCCGCTGAAACCCCTTGCATTCGTCGGACAGACGACTCATTTGAGATTTTGTCTGCGCCTGGATCTCTTCAGTCAGTTTACGACTGGCTTCCTGCTGCGTCAGCTGTTCTTTGATGTCGGCTAACTGTTCAGTGCCCGAACGATATTTCTGCTCGGCGAGGTTAACCTCGCCGCGCACCGCTTCAAGTTCGACGTCTCGGCGGTGCAACTGCTTTTCTAACTTATGCGCAGCAGTACTTTTGGCCAGGCTGTCTGCTGTCAGACGGGCGATCTCCTGTTGAAAACCCGAGCGCTGTTCATCCAGCTGGCCCTGAATTTTTTTAAGTTCTGCAATGGTTTGTGCCTGAGTCTCTTCAGCCCGCTTGCGGACGGATTCCTGCTTTGACAGCTGTTCCTTCAGCGTGACGACCTGTTCGGCAACCGAACGATAGCTCAGTTCGGCGGCAACAATCTGAGCACGCACCACTTCTAATTCGGCCTCTCGGCGGAGCAACTGTTTTTCCACCTCGTGAGCAGCATCACTTTTAGCCTGAACCTCTTCTCCGAGAAAAACGATCTGCTGCTTGAATTCGGTCCGTTCATTAGCCGCTTGACTTTGAACCAACTCAAGCTGAACCTGAGACTGCTGCAGGAGACCATCAACCTTCTTTTGACTCGCTTCTTGACGAGAGAGAGTCTCTTTCAACAAACTCACCTGCTCAGTGATCGATCGGTATTTATTGTTAGCTTCATCCAGTTTCGCACGAACAGCCTCTGTCTGGGACAACAAGGCCCGCTCGTTGACGTAGAAGGTCTTTTCCATTTTTTCCAGCAAAGACCAGGGCCACTCAGTCAATCCTTTCTTCGCCTTTGAGTTGCGTTTGCGGCAGGAAAACCCGATCCACTTGCCGAAGACTTCAACCTCGTCAACCGAGAACAGTTCCCAAACCAGACGCAACGGCTCAAGAGCATAAAAGGTCCATTTATGATCAATAAAATCATTAATACCAAAAGGAACTGTTACGATCAGCGTCCCGCCTGGAGACAGACGTTCTGCAGCACGGGAAACAAACGAAGCCGGATCGACCAGATGCTCCAGCACTTCAGAAACAATAGCCGTGTCAAACAATGCACCATCAAAAGGAAAGGAGATAAAATCCGCATGGATGAAATTGACTTTTGTCTGAACATTAGGTTTTTGATCAGCCAAAAAAGTTTTTGCTGCAGCGATAGCCTGACTATCAGAGTCAATCCCCGTTACGGTATATCCCTCCCGCCCCAACAGGACGGGAACAATCCCCTGACTGCAACCAATATCAAGAACGCGGGGTCCTTTTGCCATACCACAAACCCAATGAACACGTTTTTGCGTATCACGCATGAATTGATCGCCCATTTTGCCGAAATAGGCGTCCAATATCCGGTCGTGAATTTCAGGTACCATCAGATCGGCATCGCTGGCTTCCGGGTTTATTTTACTGATAACACGCAATTCAGTCATAAATGTTCCCTCAAAACTGTTTTTCTCAGACTCAAAAATCATTCCACTGCCGTTAACGCCAAATCCCTCTGGTATCGATCACGACCTTCTCCTTTAATGCCTCTCGATCAATAGTTTTGAAGTCATCATGGTCAACCAGAACAAGGAGGATGTCGGCTTCTTGCAGGATACGGGGCAAATCATAGAGAGGGAATTCTTTAAAACCATCGTTGACATTGGGTTCACATGCCATCACCTCGCCGATGCCACTGGCGATGAGTTTACGGGTAATATCAAGGGCGGGCGATTCGCGCAAATCATCGATGTTTGCCTTGAAGGCCAAACCGAGGCAGCCGATAACCGGATTCTTGAAACGCGCTGCCTTGGCCTTGACCTTGTTGATGACCCATTCCGGCTTGTTGCCATTAACCTCGCGCGCGATCCGGATCAAACGTGATTCTTCTGGTGCGGCGTCAACAATAAACCAGGGGTCAACGGCGATGCAGTGGCCGCCGACACCGGGACCAGGCTGCAGGATATTAACGCGGGGATGCCGGTTGGCAAGCTCGATCAACTCCCATACATCGACCCCCAAGCGATCACAAATCAGGGAAAGCTCGTTGGCAAAGGCAATATTTACATCACGAAAAGCATTCTCGGTCAGTTTGGCCAATTCTGCGGTACGAGCATCGGTCACGAAAACGTCGCCGCTGACAAACGTGCGGTAAAACTCAGCCGTCTTTTCCCGACTGTCCTGATTTATTCCGCCAATAATGCGGTCATTGGTGATCAATTCCCTGAGGATCTGCCCCGGCAAAACCCTTTCTGGACAGTGAGCAATATACACAGAGCGGCTGTTTGAGCCTTTAGAAGGTGCAGGGAAGAGATCAGGACGTTCTTCCTCCAGAATATCGCGAACCCGCTCGGTTGTCCCCACCGGAGAGGTAGATTCAAGGATGAACAAATTGCCAGAGACAAGATACGGGGCGATAGTGCGGGTCGCCGCTTCAATATAAGAGATATCGGGAATATGATCATCTTTAAAAGGGGTGGGGACGGCAAGAATAAAGATATCCGCCCCTTCAGGAACCAAAGCCGCCTTCAGATTCCCACTATGTACCGCCGATCTGACCAGAATATCGAGATCGGGCTCGACTATGTGAATTTCGCCTCGATTGATCGTTTCCACGGTCAAGGGGTTGATGTCCACCCCAAGGACATGATTCCCTTTTGTGGCCAGAAGCGATGCGGTCGGCAAACCGATATAGCCAAGTCCCATAACAATAATTTTTTTAGGTTCTATTTTCATCCAAAAAACCTTAATAAACGTGAATAGAATCTAAAAGTGTGAGCCTTTTGCAAAAGTCCCATTACGTCATTACCGAAGTGATTATAATCGGGAATACAGGTTTTTAATTGATTGAAAATGCTAGAACCCCGATGAAGGCATTTGGTGATGATAATCATTTTTTAGAATTCTCGGGTGCGCGATATTAAATAAAAGATTATCTGTAATAATAAAAATACCGAGATAATCAACCTGTGTTTTCAAGCAACAAAGAGGCCTAACCTGTTGGTCTGACAGCTCAGATAGCGGACAAAAACTTTACAATCCGTGCAGCTGCCTCCCCGTCACCGTATGGATTATGCGCCTGAGACATGGATAAATAAACATTCTCATCCGTCAGCAAAGTGGAAGCTTCAGCGACAATCCTTCTGGCATCCGTGCCGACCAATTTCACGGTTCCGGAAGTAACAGCTTCAGGGCGCTCGGTTGTATCACGCATAACCAGAACGGGTTTCCCCAGCGAAGGAGCTTCTTCCTGTATCCCACCGGAATCGGTAATAATAAAGTGAGAACGATTCATCAGGTAGACAAATGGAAGGTACTCCTGCGGATCAATCAAACGCACATTCCTGGTCTTGCCCAAGATACGGTGGACCGGCTCCTGCACTTGAGGATTGAGATGAACAGGATAAAGAATCTCTACATCGTCGAACGTTTCAGCAACGGTCTTGAGCGCCAGGCAGATCTGTTCAAACCCTGTACCAAAATTTTCACGCCGATGCCCAGTGACCAGAATCAGACGTTTATCAGAATCGAGAAAGGAAAAACGCTCAGCCATCTGCCGATGCAGGACGGTATCATTTTTCAGCGATTTGACCACGTCGATTAAAGCATCGATCACCGTGTTGCCGGTGACCAGGATAGAGCGATCAACCACGCCTTCGGCCAGAAGGTTTTGCCGGGATTGCTCAGTGGGGGGGAAATGGTACCGAGCCAGAGTCCCGGTCAGTCGGCGGTTCATCTCCTCTGGCCAAGGTGAATAGATATTGCCTGTTCGCAAACCCGCTTCCACATGCCCCACCGCGATCTGTTGATAATAGGCCGCCAGCCCTGTAGCCATTGAGGTCGTGGTGTCGCCTTGCACGAGTACAACATCGGGTTTAAACTCTTCGAGGACCGTCGCAACTCCCTGCAGAACACTGCACGTAATTGATGTAAGGCTTTGCCCCGGCTTCATGATATCAAGATCATAATCAGGTCGAATCTCAAATAGTTCGAGCATCTGATCGAGCATCTGCCGGTGCTGGCCCGTAACACAAACTTTGCTCTCAAACAGATCCGGTCGCTTTGCCAACGCCTTAATGACCGGCGCCATCTTGACAGCTTCTGGACGGGTACCAAAAACAGATAATATTTTTTGTTTCAAAAAAACCCCTAAAACAAAAATCGGCAGAATAAAAGTTCCACAGATCAGAGATCCAACACCACCTTGGCCGCAACGGCGATCTGGTACAAAATCTGAGAAATATCTTTGAGCACCTGCATATTTTTAGTATCAAACTTCGGCAGTATCAATAATTGATCACCGGCAGAAAGATCAGAATCTCTGGCCTGTAAAACTTCACCATTTGGTTTGACCACCAGAAGTTTGCGCTTATTGGCTCGATCGGTATAGCCGCCGGCACCGGAAATATAATCGTCGAGATCTCTGTCCGGACGATAGACCACCGCCTGGGGCATCATAACTTCCCCGGCGACGAGAATGACGTCGCTCTTCGCGGGGATCACAATCACATCGCCATCTTCCAGATAGATATCAGTGAGCTCCCCCTTGTACCCGACGACAACGGTGCCATCAGGTTGAATGGTGCGTGCTTTTTCCACAAATTTAGAAATCAACTCCGCTTCGCGCACGCGGATATCAGCCGCATCAACACTCTGCGAGGTCGCGGTCAGAGAACTCTGCTCCAGCCTGCTAAGGGCGTCATTCAATGCTGCTTTCTGCTTTTCAGCCACGCTCTTCCGACGAATATGAATACCATTGAGATTAGCCAGTTCCGGCTCAACAGGTATGTTTTTGAGTAATTCCAGAAATCGGGTACTTTTGTGCACCGGATAGTGAGACGCACCAACAATGGCACCCTTTGCAGCAACCATAATGGTATCGCCAGGGATATCAGCCAGAAACTGCACCTTGTCACCATCTTCAAGCTTCAAATTTATAAACTCCGACAGTGGGAGATAAGAATTAAAAGGTGCGCCCTCCCGAGTACCGATAATACTCGCATGCGAAACCCGGTTCAGAACCGAGGCGAGAGCTGTCAATTGCTGACCACTGATCGCGGCATCAACCGGGAACTCGAAACGAGACGGATGTCGCACCTCCCCTTGTGCCAAAACACCGGCGCCACGTTCGCCAACAAGAATTATATCCCCATCTTCTAAACGGGGCCGGGGAAGAAACCCTTCCAAAATAAACGGGTAAAGATCGACCCGTTCCAGAACTTCTCCATTACGGATAATCTTGATATTACGATAACTGCCACGTTCAGCATCAACTCCGCCAGCCAAGTCAAGATAGAACAGAACCGAATCGGTAGCGCCGCCGGCATACCGCCCCGGTTTTGCGACATAACCGGTGACAAATACCGCCACAGGCTGGGTATTAAGGAGATTGGTATAGACCTCCACATTCTTTTTGTAAACCGTCTGCACCTTATCCCGCACTAATTGTCCCAGATCAGCATGCTTCCTGCCAGCTACCGCCACAGGGCCAACCTCAGGGAGGAAAAGGTTGCCACGCGCATCGACTTCGAGCACGCTATCAAAATTACGCGCCCCCCAGAGTTGCACGGTGATGCGATCTCCGGGCATGATGCGGTAATCGGCATTCAGTTCGTCAAAGGTCCCTTTGGCAAAATTGCCTTGAAACAGATCAGCCCCAAAAGGGGACGGAAGCGCAACCCATCCGGATCGTTGCGTTCTTTCCACCGTCTGTTCACCTGGCGTGGCAAAGAGGATCGAAATCGGGCAACTGATAAAAACAAGAAAGGTTAGAAGGATAAGGCGCATATTAAAACCCCGCATGTTCACGAATAGCAGCAATCACCAAGGAGACAATACCAAACGCAAGAGCACTCCCGGCAAACATCAGTGCCGTAAAGGAGAGTCGACGCGGCCAGATCGACTCTTCAGGCAAGGTCGGGGGAGAAAAAGCGACCAGATAACGACTCTTGCCCTCGGCCCGTATCCGGGCGGCTTCCAGCGATGCCAGTGCCGACAGATAGCGATTTTCGGCAAATTCCCGATCCACCACAAGGCCCTCATAATCGGAGATGATATCATTGAGAATCTGATGATCGGCACCAACGATCCGGGCTTTTTCTGATTTGATCTGCCCTTCCAGGGCCGCGATACGCGCCTTGAGCGCCGTTACCTGGCTGCTGTTGTCGCGCATGTACGAACGTGCCTCTGCCATCTGCGTTCGCGCCTTGACCGCCTCACTCTCCAATTCAGAAATCAGAGCGACCACTGTTCCGACTGCAGCTTCAGGATTGAGGAGATCACTCTTCTGCCGAAACAGCTTGAGAGCCTTGCGCGCTTCAGAGACGCGTTGTTCCGCCTTCGCCAATTCGATTCGGGCCTGTTCAAGCGCATCGTGCAAGGCTCGATCCCGTAACTGATTCACCAGCTGCTCACTTAAATCGAGAATCGTCTGTCCCAGGTCGCGAGCCATCACCTGGGTATAGGCGCGCGTGCGCAGCGTTACAATCCCGGTAACCGGATCAAACATCACCTGCACAACTTTGCGATAGTAATCATAAAACTCTTCAGTACTCGCCCCCGCTGTCAGTCGGCTGAAGAGATCGGCTTCGCGCGATTGATAATGCGCGCGAAGCTGCAGACGTTCATCGAGTGTGTTGAGCAGCCCCACGGAGTGGATATACTCTTTCACCACGTAAGCGTCCGCCGTAGTTGAACCTGCGGCTTGTCCAAACAGATTCAAAAGATCAGAACCACCACCGCCTCCGCCTTCAGGACCTCTGATCGAAAATCGCGTCTCCGATACATACATGTCCGAAGCCCAGAATGCATAATAGAAGGCAACCAACAGAGTCGGCAACAAAACGAACAGTGCAAATTTATTTCTTAGAGATAGCTTTATATTCAGCAAGTCAGAACCCTGTCATTGATTTTCATAGTGGGTAATCGCACTTTCAACATCAGGAAAAAAGAGGAGCTGACCCTGCTCAAGGACGGCAGCAACGTCGCAATGCGAGCGGATTGTGTTTGAGTTATGTGATACCACCAACAACGAAGAACGCTCCTTGCGCCGATCAAACTCCGCTTTGCTCTTTTTTTGAAATCTGGCGTCCCCCACGGCGGTCACTTCATCGATGAGGTAATAATCGAAGTCGATCGCCATACTCAGACCAAACGCTAACTTCGCTTTCATCCCGGAAGAGTAGGTATTAACCGGCATCTCCATATAGTCGCCCAGTTCTGAAAAATCTTCAACAAAAGCTGTAACCTCAGCGATGTCGGCAGCATAGATCCGGCAGATAAAACGCAAATTCTCCCGCCCGGTGAGACTCCCGTGGAAGCCGCCGGAAAATCCGATAAGCCAGGAGACGCTGGCTCTGCGCAATACCTCGCCGCTGGTCGGTAGCTCCGCACCGCTGATCATCCGCAGCAGAGTCGATTTCCCCGCACCATTACAACCGAGTATGCCGAAATTGCACCTCGGCGGAAAAACGATGCTGATATCATCCAGAACCGTCTTCGCCCCTTTGGGCGTCCGATACTGTTTACAGATGTTGCGCAGCTCAATCATGACTCTTCATTCAGAAATTTACGGGCAAAGCGTTCCAGCAACAAACCAAAAGAAAGAAGCAAAAGGATAAAACCGAATACATACGGCATAGAAACAAAACGGCTCTCGTACCCTTCAGACAAGCCAAATCGCATGAGTTCAATAAGATGCGACAGAGGATTATAAAATAAAATTTCCCGAACATAGACCGGCGCAAATTCCACCGAGAAAAAAAGACCCGAAGTAAAAAAAAGTATACGCATCAGCATCGGGACAACGACACGTGTGGTCGGCCACATCAGATTAATAGCTGAGGCGATCGCGCCGGCTCCGAAACCGAGAGCCAGAGCCAGAACCAGAGACATCAACATCGAAGCCGGATCAGAGGGTGCAATTTCATAACCGCCAAAACTGGCGACTGAAAGGAGAAACAAAAAGACACAACTGTACATAGCACCGTGCAACAGTCCCCGTGCGACAAGAATATCGATCGGGAAGACCTGAGGATAGGCGAGCAGGGCCCGATTACCACTCACCCCGTTCATAGCACCGTTAACCGTTTCGGAAAAGATATACCAGGGGATAAAACCGCCGAAGAGAAAAAGCGGGACCGACAAACCGTGCGGAGGAGAAACGCCTGCCAGTTCGCGAATCCCCCAGAAAATTCCGATCGTAAAAGAAGCATTTATCAAGGCCCATAGATAACCGAGTTTATGTTTACCGAATAAAGTTTTTGTTTCGCGCAGCATCAGAGCCCAGATGACGCGTCTTTGTATCCGCAGCGCCATAACAAGGGTGGAAGCTATCTTCCCGTTCATGCGAACCGGAACTCTCTATGCAGCAGACTGATTATGAGTAAACGACTGACCATGTACACCTGTATGATGTCAGTGACTGGTTAAAGCAGATCAGATACCGAGAAGAAAAAATGATGGTTATTCCATCAGGTCGATCGATCAGAACAACCTGAATAGATAGATTTAAAACCTATCACTATTGGATTTATATCTCAACAAAATCGTATCTAAATCTCACAGCCACAATGGTCTTTTTTGCACCGGCATTTTTGCTCTATTTTGATGTGATTGAGCCTCTTGAAAAAGTCTTGATCTGACGCGGCGACGAGTTGTCGAGGCAGGTCAAGCACGATAAACGATTACGACGTCAATTACACGGTCTGTTTTCTCGAATTTTGACGGACTGCTCCCTGTGAAACCTTTTTTGTTCTTTGATAATCAGCAACTGGTAAACGGCTTGCTTTAAAGCAGGGCCTTTTGTTATGATCCCCCGGTTTTTCTCACGCTGATTTTATCCCCGCTTTCGTGTATGATCATCATGCAGTTATTTCGACCAGCGAAAGGAGTCCCATCATGCAGCATTTTGCTCTGACCATCATCGGACGCGACCGCCCCGGCATCGTCTCGCAAGTGACCGAAGCGCTCTACCGCCTCGGCTGCAATATAGCCGATTCAAGTTGTTCGATTCTTGGCGGTCAATTTGCCATGATTCTGATTATCGCCCACCCGGAGTTTAAGGATAAGGAGAGTTTTGGCGACGCGTTTACAGCTCTGGAGGAGTCGGGTCTCTCCGTCTTTTTGCGCACGCTCAAACCCGGGGGTGAAAAACATGCAAAAATTGAGGGTGAAATCTGTATGATCTCGGTCTACGGTGCGGACAAGCCCGGGATTGTCTATCGCGTCACCAGAGAACTCGGCGAACGCAATGTCAACATCACCGATCTTAACACCAAACTGATCGGCAGTGATGAACATCCGGTTTACGTCATGATGATCGAAGCGATCCTGCCGGACGGGATCGATCCCGAAGAGATTGAAGCGGCTATGAATGCCATCAAGACAGAGATGAACGTCGATATTTCTCTGCGCATCATCACTCCGGTCGAGTTGTAATTATGACTGTGCGTTCCATACTCCTCTACCCCGATCCGATTCTCAAACAGCTCTGCAAACCGGCAAAGCGAGACGATCCAAAGATCGACAGTCTGATTCAGGACCTGATCGATACAATGCTTGATGCCGGGCATTCCGTCGGTGTCGCCGCGCCGCAGATCGGTTCTTTGTCGCGTGTGGTGGTCGTTGATGTCTCCAGCAGCAAGCTCGGGAAAAAGGAAGAGAATCACGGCCTTTTGACTATGGTCAACCCGGAGATTATCAACAGTCACGGTAAAAAAACGATGCGTGAGGGGTGTATGAGCGTTCCTGACTATACCGGTAACGTCGACAGAGCCGAACAGATTGTTGTTCAATTTATAGATCGCAGCGGCAAAGAGCAGGTGATCCAGGCGGGCGGGTTTGAAGCGGTCGCTATTCAGCATGAGATCGATCATCTCGACGGCCTGCTGTTCCTCGATCGGGTCTCAAGCCTGAAAACCGACCTTTTTCGACGCAAAGGGTAACAGTACACCGAAAAAAAGCCCCGCCAGATTGGCGGGGCTTTTTTCATTGCAAAGATAAGGGATCGCTCACTGCGCCTTTAATTCGGCTGTCGATCTTTTTCCGCTCCGGACCAGTTGAACAAATTTGAGCGTGCCGAGAATAGCGACGATCGTAAAGAAAAAACCCCGAAACTGCTCTGGCTCTTTCCCCTGACTGAGCAGAATCACATCTTCGCTGACCGGTAGATTCAGTTCACGGGCAAGACCGAGCAGTTTATCGCGATTACCGGACTCAATCAGTCCACCGATCAACATTCCGGTCACCTCTCGCCGGCCAAAAAAGAGGTCGTGATTCTCTTTACGAAACGCATCACGCTCCGCCAGAGTATCAAACGAGAAACCGTCCGTTTGCAGCAGTTCGATAATCTGCGGATCACGCGTTTCGACAATCAGGCGAATCTCGGCATCCGGATCCTGACTGCTGCGAACCGGGACCAGAAACGCTTCAAGCTCGATCGATCCGGTTGTCGATATCGCCTGCTCAAGGTTCCAGTAGCCGTCCTTGACCGTCAACCACTCACGGGGCGCAGGCGACTGCTCCAATTCGGAGATACTCACCACCGCCGGCTCTGGGTTGTTGAAAAACAGCCGCAGGTCGGTCACACCGAGAAACAGAAGAACCATGCAGACAGCAAGAATGGTAAAACGAAATCGATTCATTATTAGGATTCCAGGATCGTTAGAATTAAAATGTTAAAAAAGGGGCCGCCAAATCTGGCGGCCCCCACGTTATGGCAAAGCGGTTAGAAAGTCAAGCGGCTCAGGCTTCAGCCCCTTCACGGATATAATCAGGTTGTTTTTTGGTCAGCAGCGAAACGATAACCAGCGCCAGAAAACTGGCCGGGATTGAGATCAGAGCCGGGCTGTTGATGCTGATCGGAGCATCCGACGGCAACAGGCCGTAGCGGATGTACATATCCGGGGAGAGGAGTATCAGGCCAAGAGCCGTCACCAAGCCGACCAGAATCGAGGCGGAGACGCCCTGAGCGGTGGTCCGCTCCCAGAACAGAACCATCAGAATTGCTGGCAGATTCGCTGATGCGGCGACGGCAAACGCCCAACCGACCAGAAAAGAGACATTCATCCCCTCAAAGATAATGCCGAGATAGATAGCGATCCCGCCGACGGCCACGGCAGAAAGTTTACCGGCACGAACCTTCCCTGTATCGGACATCTTCATCCCGAGGAATTTATCCATCAGGTCATGCGCAACCGCGCCCGACGAGGCGACGATCAGACCGGAAACCGTGCCGAGGACCGTCGCAAAGGCGATTGAGGAGATGATAGCAAACAACACAACCCCGAAGGAGAGCGCCAGAAGCGGTGCACTCATGTTGTTGTCAGTGAGATTGATGACGCCACTGGTCATGGCGCCGATCCCGAGAAACAGGGTCATGACATAAAATGAACCGATCGCGGCGATCGCGACAATGGTCGACTTACGCGCAGCCGCCTGACTCGGTACGGTGTAGTAACGGATCAGGATATGCGGCAACGCTGCTGTGCCGCAGAAAAGAGCGAGCATCAGCGAAATGAAGTTGAATTTTTCC
Source organism: Desulfuromonadales bacterium (assembly GCA_014859615.1). Lineage (GTDB taxonomy): Bacteria > Desulfobacterota > Desulfuromonadia > Desulfuromonadales > UBA2294 > Kmv16. The sequence continues at coordinate 13,349 of JACUTX010000047.1, forward strand.
GTGGCGGTGGCGTTGTCGACCTTGAACTTCAGGCCGGGACGGAGCAGACGGCTTCCAGGGGTCGGCTTCTGGTAATAGATGACTGCATTATCGGATCCGTCGATTAGATATTTTTTTCCCCACAGTATAACCGTGCTGTTCTGAATGGCCGAAAGATAACCGAGCGGACCGACAGCTCCGGTCTCGGCAACATCCTGACCATTGACCCTTAGCTCCGTGATATGTCCGACGGCGAAGAATTTCCCCTCTTCCTTGGTCGCACCGTTGAACAGTTTGGTTCCGTCGGCCAGAGTCTTAACGAACAGAGTCTCCTCGAGAAGCAGTCCTGCATCCATCTCTTTAATTTTCCAGACCGATTCAATACCGTCATTAATCAGTTTGACAAAACCGGCTTCGCCGTAGACCGAGCTCTGCCAGTCGGCAGCGGCAGTATAGGCAGGATCAGCAACCGACAAAGAGCCATCGGCAGCAACTGTTGCCGAAAGGGTCTGAAAAGCATGATAATCCTTGGTTCCCCCCTGATCCGGAGAAGTACTCAGGCCACGGAAGAGGACACCGCCGACAACGATCGTCGTAAAGATCAGCAACAGGGAACCTTTAAAAAACTGAACATAAGTCGTTGAGGCCATACCGGCAGTCGCAACAATGATCGTAACCACAACCCCGACGATACAGACACCGACCCAGTGGGGCAGACCGAGCAACGGCTGAACCAGAACACCGGCACCGACCATCTGCGGGATCAGGTAAAAAACCGAGATAACCAGAGTCGAGATGGCAGCCATCAGCTGAATACTCTTTGAATTGAACTTCGAATCGAGAGCATCGGTGAAGGTGAATTTGCCGAGGCGCTTCATCGGTTCAGCAACCAGAAACAGGGCGACCATCCACCCGGCGAGGTAACCGATAGCATACATCCAGCCATCGTAGCCCGAGGTCGCGATCATGCCGCAAATTCCGAGAAAAGAGGCGGCAGAGAGGTAATCGCCGGCGAAAGCAATACCGTTGACAGCCCAGTGGATATTGCCGCCAGCCGCGTAGTAGGCATCGGCGGAGGTGGTACGCCGGGCGAGGTAGAAAGAGAGCCCGAGCACAAAGACAACAAAGAGAAAAAAGAGGGTGATCGCCAGTGGAGATTGAGTATAAACCATGAGTGTTCCCCCCTTATTTATTCAGCCGCGCTTCGGCGGCGTTGCACATGCTGTTATAGATAATGGCGAGTATCAAGGCAAAAACAATCAGACCAAAACCAAAGACAATAGCCAAAGTCTGCCCCATGATGACGATCTCCATCATGGATGGCTTGATCGAATTGATCGCGACGAAACTGCCGTAGAAGAGTGTGTAGAGGATAAACATGTAGATACCGAGACGTGTTTTGTACGCCTGAGCAGCATCTTTACCGAGTTTAACCGCGGGTCCGTGTCCCATTTAAAGTCTCCTTTTACGTTAAAAATCAGTCTGCGAATAATTGAAGAAGTCTCTTCATAGCAAGGGCGTCAAGAATTTCCAGACGACCAGAATAGATTTAAATCACCAGCAGTTGCTTCACTTAAATGACGGCCGAACAAATCCCCTCAAGGGTAAATAATATCTGAAATTGTGGTGGTATTTTATCCCTTTAATTGGGTAAATTTCGGCACATAATACGTTGTTATAAAAAGATGTCAACCTTAAAATTTCTTTAACTTCTCTATTTATAAGGATTTTCAGCAAAATATCCCACGATTTCAGATAGATAAGATTTGGTAATTTAAACCTTACACGGATCATAAAAAGGTGTTTTACTTCATCAGGTAAAAATGTCTAAATATGTGAGCATTTT
>JACUTX010000326.1 GCA_014859615.1 Desulfuromonadales bacterium
GGCAACGGTTCCGCCCGGCTCTGAAAGCATATCGATGACCTTGACCTGATGCCCTTCAAGCGCCAGATAGTTGGCACACGTCAAACCGGCCGGGCCGGCACCAACGACAATAACTTTTTTCCCGGTCGACGGTTTTGTCTGCATCGGCGGAATCTTTTCATGCATCCACTCATAATCGGCAGCAACCCGCTTGAGAACCATGATGCTGATCGATTCGTCGATCAAAGCACGACGACAGGCCGTCTCGCACGGATGCGGACAGACCCGGCCACAGACAGCAGGAATCGGCATCCGATCACGAATTGTGTCGAGCGCCCCTTCTGTCCGATGCTCTTTGATCTCCTCAACATAAGCTGGGATATCGATATGGGCCGGGCAGCGATCGATGCAGGGAGCCGTCAATTTCTCTTTATAAACCTTGTGCGGATCCACCCTCTTCTCACCACGGATATAGGCGAGGTAATCGGCACGAAAGTATTTGACCGAATGAAAGACCGGAACAGCGGCGGTCATACAGAGAGTACATTTGCAATTTTCGAGCAGTGCGCCCAAACTCTCGATGGTTTCGAGATCTTTCTCCCTGCCGTGACCCGAAACGATCCGGCTCAGAGTATCCTGCAGCACACGCGTCCCGCGCTTGCCGGGAGTACATTTGGCACAACAGTATTTCTCCTGAACCCGCTTCATATACTCGGCTGCCATGGCGACCACATCGGCGTCTTTGTCGAGCAGGACGATACCGTCCCACCCCATGAATGCGCTGATTTTACCTTGATCAAGGTAAGATTCCGGCAATTTCACACTGATCGACGCCAAGTCGGTTTCACCACCCTGGCGATTGTCGACGACATTCTGCCCCCAGCTGGAAAATACGACCTGAGACAACTTGACCTCCCTAAAGAACCATCGACCCCCAAAGGAGCCAACAGTCACTTCTCTTAAAAAAGGGAAGACGTGCAGTTCCCGTCTTCCTTTGTAGAAATATTGTATACAGTATGCAGCTAATTATCATAAAAAGTTAATGTAAATCAAGGGAAAAGTCCCTTTTCTGATCCTGTCGGGTGGAATGCGCCATGTAAATCGTTCATGCAGTGAACCAGAGGATGAATTGTTTTATTTTTTTTCAATCTCAAGTTCAGGAAAGGGGGTGACAATACGCCAGTAGGCACTCTTCTCTTTTGTTTCTGCTGCCAGTTCCCAGACGAACTTTAATTTTTCCTTATGCAGCTTCATGTCGGTCAGAAGATAATATTCAAGTTCATACAGTGCGATCTTGCGTTCGAGCGCGCCATCGAACTTTGTTGTCATTCGAGAAAGAGAGAACTGCGTCACTTTGAAATCATCCCGATCCTCGAATCGCTCCAGAAACGGTTCGCGCAAATCTTCCTGAAAATGGAGCGAGGCACCAATAAATTTTCCCCACTGCATCCGCAGAGTAAAGTCATTGGACTTGGTACTGAAATCATCCTTTTGTTGATACTCCTTTATGACGCTGCACGCTGAAACGAGCAACGACATCGCCAGCAAAGCGACAATTCCGAGCGACAGACGATAGCGCATGGGCGATAACTCCTCTTTATAAGCTAAATCTATTCTCCGGTCCTGATGTATTCAAGCAGCTCCAGAGCAAGTTCCACTCGCCCGAAGGGGGGCATCAGGTAGAAACCATCGACCCGCCCGCGTCCGGCAGCAACCAGCTCACGAGCGATCGCCATCCCCTCGCGTCGCCCGGTCTCGCCACTGGTGCCCCGCATCCGCTCCCTGACACGCTCCGGAAGGACAATCCCCGGCACCTCATTATGCAGAAATTCGGCATTGCGTTCACTCACCAGCGGCAGGATTCCAACCATAATCGGGATATCGATATCTGCCGTCGCCTCCAGCAACCGATCGAGAAGCTCGCAGCTGTAAATCGGCTGGGTCTGGACAAAACGGGCACCGGCGGCGATTTTTTTGTGCAGTTTAGTCATCTGACCGTGCAGATTCGCATTCGGGTTAAACGCCGCGCCGCTAAAAAACTGTGTCGGCGCACCGATTTCCTGCCCGTAAAGAGTCCGTCCGCCGTTCATAGCCGATAACATCTCCAGCAGACCGACCGAATTCAGATCGAATACCGAGGTCGCACCTGCTTCACCACTCACCGAGACCGGATCGCCGGTTACGGCGAGAATATTACGCAAACCAAGCAGATGAGCACCGAGCAGTTCCGAATGCAGTCCGATCAGATTTCGATCCCGTCCGGTGATATGCACGATCACCTCGGCACCACTCTCTGCACGAATCCGGCTGGCCAGAGCGATATTCCCCATGCGGATTCGGGCCAACGGATTTTCGGCCAGACTGATCGCCGAAACTCCGGCAGCAACCAGCCGCTTTGCGGCAGCCAGAAGCGGGTCGCAATCAAGACCACAGGGGGGATCGAGCTCGACAGTCACCGGCAGACCCTGTCGCGT
>JACUTX010000327.1 GCA_014859615.1 Desulfuromonadales bacterium
AAAACAAAAGGAGTAGTGACGATGCGAAGAATTTCAGGCCTGATGTTGTTGGTATGTTTCTGTTTGATCATTTCAGTCCCTGCCGCTCAGTCGGCGGAGCCAGCCAAGAAAGATCCGTTGGCGAGCTGGCAGGCCAAGTTCGACCCGAGTGACGCCGAATATACTTATATCCTCTCCAATATCTCACATCCGGTTATTGAGGGGGTCGGGGTCGGCTATCGGATTCGCGATGCCGTCTGGGAAAAATCGGGAGGTCGCCTCTTTGTCGACTTTCGGCCGCTGGCCCAGCTCGGTGGGGAGAAAGACGTGATCTCGAAGCTGAAGCTCGGCGCGATTCAGGGGATGCTCAGCTCGTCGGTCGCAGCCGCCAATGTTGCCGACCGCCTCGGAATCGTTAACCTCCCTTATGTTATCGATACGTTCGACCAACTCGACACTTTCCGTGCCACCCCGGCGCTCTGGGAGCCGTTCGCCGCCAGCGCCATGTCGAGCGGCATCAAGGTGGTCGATATCACCGGTTACGGCCCGTACGGTTGGGCGACCACTGCACCGGTCAAGACCCTTGCCGATGCCAAAACGATAAACTTTCGTATCGCCGAAGCGCCGGTCAATACCGACTTCTACAAAGCATGGGGGTTGAAGTTTACGGTCATGCCGTGGCCGGACGTCCCGCAGGCTCTGCAGACCGGGGTTATCAGCGGTCTCGATCATACGGCGATCGTCTGCAACATCACCAAGAAATTCACCATTGCCAAAAACTTCACCGAACTCGATTATGCGCAGGGGCTGTTTGTCCATCTGATGAGCAAAAAATGGTTCGACAAGCTCCCGGCCGATCTGCAGAAAATCCTGATTGAGGTGATCGAAGAGGAGAGTGCCAAGACCCGCGAACTGACCAGGAAGCAGTACACCGCGCAGATCGCCAGTGCAAAAGAAGCCGGAGTCAGTTTCTTCAAGCTTTCAGCTGCGGAGCAGCAGCAGCTTATAAACGACGCGGCTCCGGTCCTCGCCAAGTGGGGAGAAAAGATCGGCATCGATTACCTGAACCTGGTTCGGACAACCCTTGCGAAGTAGACCCCTTTTAAGATATAAGAGGCTAGACCTCTGACACGGGCCGGGGATCGTACAATCTATCCCCGGCCCTTTTTTTCATGGATTCATTATGCTGCGAAAAACAATACGGCGAATCGATCGATCCTTCAGTCAGTTTGAAGACTGGATGTTGTTTCTTACGGTCAGCATTGCCCTGATCACCGCAATGGCAAATGTTGTGCTGCGCAAAACAACCAGCGATCTCAACCTCTACTGGTCAGACGAAATCGTGCGGAAAGTTATTTTCTTTTCCACCTACTTCGGGGCGCTGGCCGCCGTACGCAGCCGCTCCCTGATACGGATCGACGCCCTCCCCCAGCTGCTGCCGATTCTGAAGAAGCCGCTGACCCTGTTCAGTCATCTCGTGGTTCTGGTCTTCTCCGGCATTATGGTCTGGTTTGGCGGGGCGATGACCGTCGACAAATTTCATGATGTCTACAGCAAAACGGCAACGCTGCAAATACCGGAATGGATTTTTTATGCTGTCCTCCCGGTTATGGGGGGGATGATGTTTGTCCGCACCCTGATTATCGCTTATGAAGACTGGTACGGAATTGAGGAGAAAATGCAATGAATTGGGAATATTTCCTGATTGCAGCTGTTCTTCTCGGCGCTCTCGCATCGACGGTGCCGGTTTTCATGGCGCTCTTTTTCACCGGCATGATCGGTCTGGTCTGGCTCCTGGGTATCGATGCGCAAATCGTGATCGAAGTTCTCTATCGGAGCATGGACAAGTTTGCCCTGGTTGTTGTCCTCTTCTTCGTCTTGTGCGGCAATATCATGACCACCGGCAGCATTGTCCAGAAACTGATCCGCACCGCAAACGCTCTCGTCGGCACCCTGCCGGGCGGGTTGGCGATGGCCGGCGTCCTCGCCTGCGGTTTCTTTGGCGCGATCTCCGGTTCCACGGTCGCAACGGTCGTGGCGATCGGCGGCTTCATGATTCCGGCCCTGATCGAAAACGGTTACGATGAAAAATTTTCGGTCGGGATCATGACCACCGCACCGATCCTCGGGGTAATTATCCCCCCTTCGATTGCAATGATCCTCTATTCGATGGTCAGCAACGACCCCCTCGAACAACTGTTTCTGACCGGATTTATCCCCGGCATACTGATTATGATCGCCATGTCGATCTATGCCTTTTTCTTCTGCCGACGACAAGGGGTCGGAGCTGCCGAACGGCTCCCGTTTTCCGAACTCGTCACCGTGGTCAAGGAGAGTGGCTGGGCCCTTTTTTTACCGGTTCTGATCTTTGGCGGCATCTATTCGGGGATGTTTACCGCCAATGAAGCTGCGGTCGTCGCCTGCTTTTACGCCTTTTTTGTTGAAATCGT
>JACUTX010000048.1 GCA_014859615.1 Desulfuromonadales bacterium
TTAAAAGTTACGAAAGCGACCTTGTTTCGCTTCTTTTTGATGATAGAAGTTTAATTTTCAGAAAAAGGAGGTGATTTGAATGTAAATTGCCGTTCAGTACAAAGATGGCTGGTTCGACATGGTCAAGGAGAGGTTGCTCGATCAATTGATCTCCGAGAGGGAGATTTCTTTGTTTCGGCGCAGAAATGGATGGACTACGATCGAGAGCGGGAGGGGTCCGCGGCGAGCTGTCATCAGCGTCTCGCTATAAAATGTCAAAACGACGTTCAGTGCCAGACTGAAATGCTGCTCGTGGGGCCAACGATGCTGCACAAATTCTCAGGCTGGTGCATGAATTGTTTGCCAGCTTTTCAGCCGGTTTTAAAAATGATCAGCAAGAGTGATACAGAGGCAGTCCGCCTCGGCATAAACAGCGTTTTTGCCGCCGGTGATGCGACCATGAACCATGATTTTTCGGCCATCGACGGAAACGATTCTGCTCTCGATCTCGACCACCGTTTCCAGAGGGAGCATCTGTCGAAAGCTGATATTTAAATTGCCGACAACGACCGAATAGCCCGCCGCCCAGGCAGCAAGGCCGAGAACTTCGTCGAAGATCGCAGCGATGCTGCCGCCGTGTGCGTGCCCGGGAGGTCCTGCCGTCCCTGGCCCAAACCAGGCGCGGGCGATCAGATTTTTGGTTGTATCACGAAAGTAGCGGACCCGGAAGCGTTCACCGAGAGGGTCTCCCGAAACAAAAACAAGCGATTCTCCGACCAGAGATGGAGCATCAAACGGTTCCAGCCCCGCCTCGCCATCGAGGGATAACTGTTTGAATAACGGATAGTTTTGCATATTAAATCTCAATTACTGTTGTGGGAGGAGATGCGGAAGCCTGATTATGACCTGAGTCCCCTGACCGGGTTCGCTGGTCACTGCGATGGTTCCATTGTGCCCCTCGATAATATGTTTCGTAACGCTCATCCCGAGCCCGATCCCCGGTTTTGCTGTGTTTGAGGCGTCTGCCCGATAAAATTTATCGAAGATATGTTCCAGTTGACCGGGGGTCATGCCGATACCGTCGTCGGTGATCGTGATCTCATGAAAATCGCCGTCGCGTCTGTTGCTGATCTGGATATGACCTCCGGCTGGCGTGTATTTGAGTCCGTTGCTCAGCAGGTTATCGAGAACCTGATCGAAGCGGGTCGGGTCGGCAAAAATTTCTCCATCATTATCAGACTGATTAAACAGGATAAAATGGCTGCTGTTTCTCTTTTTATACTCCTTGACCATCGACTCCAGTCTCTGGTTGAGATCAAACGAAACTTTATTGATCGAAAGTTCCAGTCCTGATTCCGCACGGCTGACATCGAGGAGATCATCGACGATCCGTGAGAGGGCATTGGCTTTATTGTGGATGAATTCAAGTGATTCCTGCTGGATTTTGGGTGTCAGTGCAGGGAAATCTTCACTATGCAGAAGCTCTGCGTAGCCGATAATTGTTGTCAGTGGTGTCGAAAGTTCATGTGCTGCCATGGCAAGGAAGTCGGTTTTCATCTGCTCCAGTTGCCGTTCCTGCGTAACATCCTGCATCAGAATGATAATCCCGTGGACACCTCCGTCGTCATTGCGCAGCTGCGAAGTTCTCGCCTGATAAACACGCTTTTGGCCTGCGGTGTCAAAGGATTCAAAGTCAACAGTGGTCGTGAACTTGTCGGCGAGCAGAGTCGAAAAGGTGTCGTAGAGACGATCATTATTGATCACTTCGGACAGAGGCCGGCCGACCGCATCGGTCTGCGCGACGGCAATGATCGTTTCGGCCGCCCCATTCATCAGGACGATCCGGTCATCGCTGTCCATGACGAGGAGCCCGTCATTAACGGATCGAAGGATGACGGATATCTTCTCTTTGTCTCTGTGCATTTCCGTCAGCGCTTCACTCAGAGCCATCTGTGCCTGGGTTCGCTCAGTGATCTCGTGGCACAAATTTGTGTTTGCGGTCAGAAGCTCCCCGGCCCGTTCATCGACACGCGTTTCAAGCTCCTCGTTGGCAAGCAGCAGCTTCTCTTCGGCCTTTTTGCGCGCCCGAATTGAAAGGTCGGCATAATGGAGGGCGTAGTAGAGAAGAGAGATGAGAATCAGGGAGAGGCTGCCGAGCAAGGCAAGTGAGTGCCACATCAGTGCCGTTGTCTTTTTGATACTGGCTGTGATGTCGTAGTAGGTTTCGATCGCTCCGAGAAACTCACCTCCGGCCATGATCGGTACATAGGTTTCGACGAGGTCGGTGGAGACCATCTCCATTTCCGCCGTCATGCTGTTCATTTGTATGGTTTTTGAATAGATCTTTCCAGTCGCGACCTGCTCATGAAAGTAGGGATATTTATTGATCGTGCCGATTTCTTTGGGCAAGGTTGAGTAGACGATCTCCCCCTGTGGTGAGAATATTCTGAGTTTGATCAGGAATTCATCACCATGCAGCTGACCGACTTCATCTTCTATCTCGGGGGGGAGGGTTATCTGATTGATCGGCGCGTTGATATTCTGGCTGGCGACCAGAAACGAGGCGAAACGAACCGCTTCGTCTTCGGCATTTTCGGTTAATAGTTCGCTGTAGGCCGGATGGATGAAGATATAGAGATAGGCGAGCAGGACGATCACGGAGAGGATGGCCGCCAAGAATATATTTGAAAGTAAGCGCGTTTTTAACAAGACCTTCTCCGAACAATAGCCGTAATTTTTGAACTGCTTACATTATTAAATGCCAAGGTGAATAGCAAGGACTAACTTTCTCTGTCCATGAGTCGAGGAGGGGAAGAATGTCGCATTTTTAAATCCTACTGTTGCTGATTTTGCCGGATCTGTATTTTTACGGCTTTTTTTTGACTGTGCATATCGTCAGTTGAAGACTGCGTGGATCAAGAGATGCTGAGGGTGAATTATCCCCTTGTCCCGCATGGCGCGGTGTGATAAATTCTGCGCCCAATGAGCACAAAGTTTATTCACCGCTTTTAAATAAAAGAATATTGACTAACAAAACGGAGGTTGATGTGAAAAGAGTAACCTTATTGATTATCGCCGCTTTCCTGAGCCTGACCTTTTCCGGATGCAAGAGTGAAGCTCCGGAACCGGCACAACCGGCTGCACCGGCACAACCGGCTGCCCCGACCGTTCAGGGACAGGGGGGTACAGTTGTTGAGACCATGAACTCCGGCGGCTATACCTATATACTGGTCGATACCGGCAGCGAAAAGGTCTGGGCTGCGGCACCGGAATTTGCTGTCAAAGTCGGTGATGACGTTGTTGTTCCGAACGGGATGGTGATGCAGAATCACACCAGCAAGACTCTTGACCGGACTTTCGAGACGATCCTTTTTGTCGATGCCGTTCAGGTCGGTGGTGCAGTCGCGTCTCTGCCTGAAGGGGCTGCTGTACCTGAAGATCACACTAAACCGACAGTGACAGCTGCAGATGTTGATCTTTCCGGTGTCGCCAAGGCCGAGCAGACGGTTGCTGAAATTTTTGCCCAGAAGGATGCTCTGGCTGGTAAAGAAGTTGCCGTTCGCGGCAAGGTTGTCAAATTCAGCCAGCAGATCATGCAGACCAACTGGATTCATCTTCAGGACGGTACCGGCGCTGCAGGAACCAACGATCTGGTTGTGACGACCGATGCTGTTGTCGCTAAAGGGGATACGATTCTGGTTAAGGGTGTTGTCACCGCCAATAAAGATTTTGGCTTCGGTTATAAGTACGATGTGATTATTGAAGGCGCTCAGGTGACGGTCGAGTAACAACTGTAACTCCAAGATTGCAAACAGGCCCCCGGTTGAAACCTGGGGCCTGTTTTTTTTGTGCGAGTGGCAAAAATATGGAGTGTTGAATTTCGCATGATAATCGGTTAAAGTGTCCTTCTAAAGGATGGATTAAAATTATAAGGGGGATAGAAATGTCTTCAGAGGAACAGATTCAACAACTCCATAGCGGAACCGGGATTGCCAGGGCGCGGGCGGCAACGAAGCTGGGACATTCGGGTGAAAAACTTGCCGTAACGCCCCTTATAAGAGCGTTGGAGGATAAAAATGCGACCGTACGCAGTAACGCTGCGTTTGCGCTCGGCGAACTGCAGGCGGTGTCGGCTGTGCCGAAATTAATTCAACTTCTGCAAGATGAAGATCAGTGGGTCAGAAAGAGTGCTGCGAAGGCGCTCGGGATGCTGCGGGCCACGGAAGCGGCCACGGCCCTGCAGCAGCTGCTGTCTGATCCGTCTGAACAGGTGCAGCGCAATGCCGAGCGGAGTCTGAAACAGATAAAGGAGGAGTAATTATACTTTCTTTGAACGTAATGATTCAGCACCCTGCTCAAGCTGCACAGCATGTGGGCTACTGCTGTTGACTAAAGGGACGTTAAGTGAAAACGTTGGACGTAACAACAGCTGTAGACCTCATGCCATAAATAGAAGGTCTGAAACGTTACCGTTGAACAAAAGAGAACGGCAAGAAAGAACGCAATCAGTCTTGAATCGCAACGCCCCCAGGCCAAAAGTCTGGGGGCGTTGCTGTTTTTAGTCGATTCCCATCAACCGGTTTCGCTTAACGGGATTTTTTCATGTACTGGTAAAAGTCTGAATCGGTGGTAATGACCAGCTTACTGTTTTTCTGGACTGCAGTTCTGTACGATTCCAGAGTGCGCTGGAAAGCGTAGAAGTCTTTGTCCTGATTATACGCCTGCGCATAGATTGCTGACGCCTTTGCGTCGGCTCCTCCTCGCACCTCAGTGGCCCGGCGCTGCGCCTCAGAACTTATTTTTTTCAGCTCCCAGGCCATCTGGCCGAGAATGTCGGCCTGCTCCCCTTCCCCTTCGGAGCGGTACTGGGCCGCGACTTTTTTCCGTTCGTTGATCATCCGTTCGTAAACACGGGTCCGCACCTGTTCAACATAATTGATCCGCTTAATCTGGATGTCGAGCAGTTCAATGCCGTATTCAGGCGTACTCGCCTGCGCTTTCTTAAGCATATCGGCGAGGATCGTTTCGCGACCGACCAGCTCTGTTGCATCGACCTCAATCCCTTCTATTTCAAATCGGACCAGATCTCCCTCGCCGGATGGCGGCTTGTAATCGTTACCCCGAACCAGTTCGACCAGAAGGCGACCGGAAACGGCATCCCGTACGACAGAATCGAGGATGTCATCGAGGCGGCTCTGTGCGCCAGAGTCTGTCGCAACGGTTTTGAAAAAGAGCAACGGGTCAACAATTTTCCACCGGGCGGTGGTGTCGACCCAGATGAATTTTTTGTCTTTCGTCGGGATTTCCGTCGGGTCGCCGTCCCATTGCAGAATTCTTTTATCGAAATATTTAACCTTCTGCACAAATGGGAGCTTAAAATGCAGACCGCTATAGCTCACATCTCCGACCGGCGCACCAAACTGGGTGACGATCGCCTGTTGTCCTTCAGAGACCACAAACAGAGTGTTGAACAGTACAACTGCAGCCACAAACAGCCCTATTATTAACAGAATAACCTTATTCATTTTTTACCTCCCTGCTCGTTGCGCAGGGGGAGTAGCGGCAGCATGCCCCCTCCCTTTTCATCCATGACATAGATCTCTTCAAGTTTCGGCAGAATCTCTTCCATTGTTTCCAGGTACATTCTCTGCCGGGTGACGGTTGGTGCCTTGCGGTATTCGGCCAGGATAGCGAGAAAGCGGTTGCTTTCGCCGCGGGCCTTGTTGATCCGCTCGGCTGCATACCCTTCGGCTTCCTGGATGATCTGCTTCGCTTCACCGCCGGCGCGTGGCACTTCGCGGTTATACTGTTCGCGGGCCTGGAAAATGAGACTCTCTTTTTGCTGCTCGGCCTCGTTGACCTCATTGTAGGCGGTCTTGACCGGATCAGGCGGAGTGACGTCCTGAAACTTGACGGTAACGATTCGTACGCCGATATCGTAACCGTTCAGAACCGTCTGCAGGTCCTGTTCGATTTTGCTGGCGAGAAACGCCCGTTCGGTGGTCAATACTTCACCGACGTTGGAATTTCCGATCACCTTGCGGACCATCGCCTCGGAAATATCACGGATGGTGATGATCGGATTTTTGATCTTGAAAATAAATTTGAATGGATCGGAAACCTGATACTGGACGATCCACTCCACGTCACTGACATTGAGATCGCCGGTCAGGGTCAACGACTCTTCTTCCATCCCTCTTTTCGTATAGGTGGTTCTAACCCCCGGCTGGACGGTACGGAAACCGAATTCCTCTTTCAAAACGCGGCCGGTCGGAACCAGATAGACCTGCTCGATGCCGAACGGAAGTTTAAAGTGCAGCCCCGGCTCAGAGTAGGTCGAGAACTTCCCGAGACGCAGCACGACTCCGGTCTCTTCGGTATTGACTTCGTAGAAGCTGCTGTAAACGCCGATGGCCAGAAGCAAGGCCAGAACAATAAACGCCAGAACCGATTTGCTCGGGCCGTTACCACCGGCCTGGCCGCTCCCCTTCGATTTGTTTTTGACCCGGTTGATGAAATCGACGATTTTCTTTTCGATCTCCTCGGCCGGGTTTTTGTTTTCCCAATCCTGCATGAATGTCTCCCTGTTAAAAGGTTTGTGATCTGAACGATTTTTAGCTCTATGGATTTTTATGAGTCAATTAAGGCGGGAATTCTAGCATACTTTTAGATGCTCTTCACCCGGAATCGGCAGATAGAATGCCGATTATCCCTGCAGTCGCCCGAAACAAGATCTGGTCGATTGAAGCAGTCAGGACGCAATGATGCGGTCGAACAGGGTGTCGTACTGTGTTATCTGCGTCTCCCAGTCATACTCAGTTACAAAATTGCGGAGCATATTTTTGTCTGGTGATCGTCTGTTTGTCAGCAGATTGCGCAGTCGGGATAAGAAATCGTCCTCATCGGTATAAAAAAATTGGTCATGGTGCTGTGCGGGGATATGTTCAGGATAAGCGAGGCGTTTCGGCAAAAGTGGAAGGGTCTGGCAGTAGATCGCCTGCACGACGCTGGCACCAAAAAAATCGTGGATCGATGTGACCGGAAGAATGTCGGCACGCCACAGCCAGCGGGCGTAGTCGGCAAAAGAATCGGCGTAGCCGTACTGGACAATTCTCTTCCCGAGACGCCGTTTCGCCTCTAAAAACGGCGGGGCGTTGTTTGCAAACGACTCCCCGAGCAGTGCGACTTCAAAATTGCCCCCTTCATCCTGCAGCCGGTAGAGTGCCTGAAAAAACTCCTGCGGGTTTTTATCATACTCCCAGCGGTGATTCCAGAGGATCAACGGCGGACGATTACTGTCATCACTCTGTTCAGGACGGTGCGCATCGAAGCGCTGCAGGTCGAGACCGAGTGGCAGAACTTGACTCTTGTTCCGGATTGTCTCGATGCTGGCCATCTCGTTGTGGTCCGGTAGCGTTTTGAGGAACCGCGGCAGATCGCCGGTAAACGCTTCGCGATGATAGTCTGAATTGAAGAGGAGGGTGTCGGCAGACAGGGCGCTGCTGTAGTTGATGAATCCGTAATGCAAATCACGTTTCTCCCGTGAGGCGAGATCATGTGGTGACCAGGGGTAGGTGAGCTGATTTTCGTGAAAATAGATCGCTGTCGGCAGATGCGCGGTTTTCTTTCGGGTCAGTGCGAGGAAGGTTGAAAGGTCGAGCATGTCGCTGGCGAGAATCAGGTCGGGGGTCTGATCGCACTCCAGATAACGGCGGGCCAGGGTGACCGCGCCGCCATGCATCCGCCATTTCCAGTTGTGGCCGCTCAGGGAGAGAACATTGATCTGATGTCGGCTCTGACGGACGAGTTCATCTGCCCAGGCGGCGTGGGATCCGGTGTAGAATGGTTCGAGCAGGGTGATTTCCATCGATATTCACGCCTCTGATTATCTGCTGTGGTTGATCGATTTGTATCTTTACTAAAAAAATAGCTCTTTGACAACCGCTATACCCGTTTTGTGCTCTGTCGCCCTTCTTGATTCCGCCAAGTGACGACATGGTGTTATAATGCTTTTTCGTAAAAGATTTTATCTTTTCTCTTTTTGCTGAAAGGATTGTGCCGTGCGCGTAGAGAGTGATCTGAAACTCGGATTCAAAGATGTGTTGATCCGCCCCAAGCGTTCTACCCTGAAAAGCCGTTCGCTGGTCGAGTTGCAGCGGACTTACACCTTTTTGCACAGTCATAAAGAGTGGACCGGGGTGCCGGTGATCGCAGCCAATATGGATACGGTCGGTACCTTCGAAGTCGCCCGGGTTCTGGCGAAACATGACATGCTGACGGCGATTCACAAGCATTACAGTCTGGACACCTGGGCCGATTTTCTGGCCGGACAAAACGCTTCGATCTTTGATCGGATCATGGTCAGTACCGGTGTCTCCGATGCCGATTTTGAAAAATTGTCGCATATTATCGAGCGCCATCCCCAGCTCAATTTTATCTGCATCGATGTGGCGAACGGTTATGCCGAGGCGTTTGTCGAATTTGTTATCCGTGTGCGCAAGGCTTATCCGGACAAGACGATTGTCGCCGGTAACGTGGTGACCGGTGAGATGGTGGAGGAGCTCCTCCTCTCCGGCGCCGATATCGTCAAGGTCGGGATCGGACCGGGATCGGTCTGCACCACCCGGGTCAAGACCGGTGTCGGCTATCCGCAACTCTCGGCGGTGATCGAGTGCGCCGATGCGGCGCACGGTCTCGGCGGCCGGATCATCTCTGATGGCGGCTGCGTCTGTGCCGGGGATGTCGCCAAGGCGTTTGGCGGCGGGGCCGATTTTGTCATGCTCGGCGGAATGCTGGCCGGTCATGACGAGAGTGGCGGCGAGATTCTCGAACGGGACGGGAAACAGTTTCGCCTCTACTACGGGATGAGTTCCACCACCGCTATGGATAAGTATGCCGGCGGCGTAGCCGATTACCGTTCTTCCGAAGGGAAGACGGTCGAGGTGCCGTACCGTGGCCCGCTTGCGCCGACGGTGACGGATATCCTCGGCGGTCTGCGCTCCACCTGCACCTATGTCGGCGCTTCGGCGCTCAAGGAGCTGACCAAACGGACGACCTTTATCCGGGTGATGGAGCAGGAGAATCGGGAGTTTTCCTGAAACTGTAAAAAAGCAGCCGGAAGCTAATTCTCAGGGGTTACGATGTCCGTGGCGCTCTTTTTTGTGATCAGACTGGCCGTTGCAAATTCGGTGACAGAGGAAATGCTGATCAGGTGCATTTTAGCCTGGGGGTAATCCCATAGATAGATCGTCTGGTGTATCTCTTCGTCATCGTAGCGACTAAGTTCTTTAGATCTGTTTTCACCTATCCCTTGCGCCGATTGCATAAATTGCAGCATCTCCGGCATTTTGTCTGGCGGAAAACGGGCAACAATTCGGGTGATTTCGCCAGCGTCAAAATCGATCCGCAGGTTCATTTCGATATCGTTCAGGGTGAGATCTTCGACAAAAGCTTTGAATGCAGAGCTGCCGGGTGAGGTGCTGTTTTGTAAATAATGGAATGGCCTGACAGCCGCCGCCTCATCATAAGTCATGCCGATATGGTAGCCGGCCAGGGAGAGATTGAAATCGACCATATTTTCCGACGCCGCGTTTGCACCGCTTGAAAAAAACAGGAGCGCCGCGGTCAGAGTAACAAGAAAGTTTTGAAACATAGAGTCCCCCTCTATTGGAAAAGTTGTTTATTGCCGCACCAGGCGCAGATTGTCGACCGTCTCTTCAAAATTACTCCGGAACGGGTTGATGTCGAGACCGCCGCGGCGGGTGTAGCGGGCGTAGACCGTCAGCTGCTCCGGTTCGCAGAAACGGATCAGGTCGGTAAAGATCCGCTCGACGCACTGCTCGTGGAATTCGTTATGCTGCCGAAAGGAGATCAGGTAGCGCAAGAGCGCCGCGCGATCGATCTTCGGACCGTGATAGCGGATC
Organism: Desulfuromonadales bacterium; assembly: GCA_014859615.1. GTDB lineage: Bacteria > Desulfobacterota > Desulfuromonadia > Desulfuromonadales > UBA2294 > Kmv16. The sequence goes on from JACUTX010000048.1 coordinate 9,903, forward strand.
AGCACGCTCCCCCAGTCGGGCTGACGGGTGACCAGGCAGTTGCTTTTGAGCAGATGAGAGTGCAGCTCCTCGGCGACGATCTCTTTTTTGTCGGTTGCGTTTGCCAGGAGCTGTGGATCGAGAGCATAGGTGACGTCGCTCAGATCGAGATCATCAATGCAGACGCCGGGGAGACGGCCGATATGCCAGGCGGCCGGATCGTCAAGGTCGGTCAGAAAGACGTGCACTGCTGCGCCGGATGCCTGGCTCAGATCAGTGGTGAGGGTCTCAAGCAGCGCTTCAGACGATCTGATGCGGGTCTGATTAAAGGAGTTGAGGTAGAGCTTGAACGATTTCGATTCGATCAGGTTCGGCGATGCGCATGGAAAGCGGAATTCGGCCATCGCCACCACCGGTTTGCCCGAGGGGGCAAGCCATGAGAGTTCGTACGCGTTCCAGATATCGATGCCGTTAAACGGCAAATTCACCCCGAGACCGAGCTCGTCGCGCTTGAGCTGTCGCGGAAAAGGGGCGAGGAGCGACGGATCGTATTCAGAGCGGTACGCGGTCGCTTTCCCTAAGGGGGTGTTCGCCTCAAAATCAGTCACGGGCTTTTTCCTGTTCGAGCGATTCCGGGGTTTCAAAACTGATCTGTCCCATTTTGCCGCTCCGCACTTCGCGCAATAGCAGTTCGGCCGCACGGGTCATGTTGACGGTGCCGCCACTCACCAGGCAGCCACGCTTCGTGCCGATCTCTTCGAGCAGCTGGTCGGGGTTGTCGGTGAATTCTGTTATATTATAACGTTCTGTCAACCGCTTTGGGTAGCTCTCAGCCATAAACTCTGCGGCAAACCGACCGATATCGACCGGGTCGATGGCGGCATCACCGATCGCGCCGCTGGCGGCAAGACGGTAAGCCCCCTGTTGGTAATCGAGATTCGGCCAGAGGAGGCCGGGGGAGTCAAACAGCCGGATGCCGTTGCGCAGCTCGATCTGCTGCGGACAGGTGGTGACCGCCGGACGGTCGCCGGTCCGCGCAATCTTTCTGCCGGTCATGGTGTTGATCAGGGTCGATTTGCCGACATTCGGAATCCCGACCACCAGCGCCCGGATCGCTTTCCCCATCTCCCCCCGATTCGGCACCAGCTGCCGGCAGAGTTTCAGAATCCGGTCGACGTCCCGCTTCCGGGTCGCCTCGATCGGCAGGGCGCGGACTCCCGCCTCCTGTTCGAAATGCGTGACCCACGCCCTGGTCGCCACCGGGTCGGCGAGATCATTTTTGTTCAGCAATTTGATGCATGGTTTATGGCCGCGCAGTTCAGTGAACATCGGATTGGCGCTCGAAAACGGCAGCCGTGCATCGAGCACTTCAATCATGATATCGACTTTTGGCATCATCTCGATCAGGAGTTGATGCGATTTGTGCATATGTCCGGGGAACCAGTTTAATTTCATCGTCTCTCTTTCGGCCGCAACGGATCAAACAGATATTCCAGCCCGTTTACTTTAACAGCATACACCGTCTGCAGCATCTCGCCTAGTTTCCCTTCCGGAAACCCCTGTCCGGCAAACCAGATCACATAGGTTTCCGGCAGGTCGATCAGCAGCATTCCGGCGTGTTTGCCAAACGGCATCCGCGCCGCCGCCAGTTCGAGCAGTTTTTGATGGTCAAAAGGGATCTCTTGCATCATTGATTTCTCTATGCGGTCGATTGGATAGCGCAAAATGGGAAAAAATGCAATGTTCTCAGGAATCGTTGTTCCTTTTCATCTTGAATCCCGATTTTGCAAACGCTGCCGCCAGATCGGTGATCGGAGCTGCACTCTTTTTCTGTGGCTGCGGTTTTTTGGGCGGTTGCGGAGGACGGATCTGCGGTTCAGCCGGTCTATCTGCTGATTTTTCGAGTTCGCCACTGCGCATACTCAGGCCGATCCGTTTGCGCTGCAGATCGATCGAGACGACCCGCACCTGCACCTGCTGCCCGACCTTGACGATCTGGTTTGGGTCCTTCACAAATTTATCGGCGAGTTGGCTGACATGGACCAGGCCGTCCTGATGCACGCCGATATCGACAAAAGCGCCAAACGCTGCGACATTGGTGACGATGCCGTTGAGGGTCATCCCTTCGACCAGATCCTTAACGTCCATCACATCGTCGCGAAAACTGGCGGTGGTGAAAGAGTTGCGCGGGTCGCGCCCCGGTTTCTTCAGCTCACCGATAATATCGCGCAGGGTCGGCAGGCCGATATCGGCGCCGACATACTGCTCCAGACGGATTTTGTCGAGGAGGGGAGGTTGACTGATCAGCTCCGGGAGGGTGACACCGAGATCGTTCGCCATCTGCTGCACCAACGGGTAGCGCTCCGGATGCACCGCCGTATTATCAAGCGGCTGGTCGCCCTGTCTGATTCGCAAAAAACCGGCGGCTTGCTCATACGCCTTGGGGCCGAAACGGGCAACTTTGAGCAGCTGATCCCGGCGGGTCAATGCACCGTGCAGATCGCGATGCTGTATGATCGCCTTGGCGAGCGATTCGCTGATTCCCGAGACAAAACTCAAAAGTGCCCCACTGGCGGTATTGAGATCGACGCCAACAAAGTTAACACACGATTCGACCACCTCATCGAGCGCTTTTTTCAGGGCGGCCTGACCGACATCGTGCTGATATTGGCCGACGCCGATGCTCTTCGGATCGACCTTGACCAGCTCGGCCAGAGGGTCCTGCAGACGACGGGCGATGGAGATGGCGCCGCGCACGGTAAGGTCGAGATCGGGGAACTCCTCGCGGGCGATGTCCGAGGCCGAATAGACACTGGCACCCGCTTCGCTCACCATCACCACCTGTCGCTTCAACCCCGCATCCTTGAGACAGCTGCGGATGAATTGATCCATCTCCCGCCCGGCGGTGCCGTTGCCGATGGCGATCATCTCGATATTGTAATTGGTCACCAGCCGCAGCAGATCGCGTTTGGCCGCTTCGATCTTGCCACCACCTCCCGCATGCGGATAGATGGTACCATGATCGAGAAACTGCCCGGTCGCATCGACCACGGCCAGCTTTGAACCGGTCCGCAGCCCCGGATCGACCCCGAGGACCCGGTGACTTCCTGCCGGAGCGGCAAGGAGGAGGTGGCGCAGATTCTCGGCAAAGACCTGGATCGCATCGTTATCAGCAGAGATCTTCGCCTGCAGGCGCAGCTCCACTTCGATGGAGACGGAGAGGAGGCGCTTGTAGGCATCAGCGATGAATTCGCGCAGCAGCTCACAGAAGCGGCTGTCAGCCGGGATGAATAGACCATTCAGACGGCCGAGGATCTCCTCGTCCGGCGCTTCAATCCGGATCCGCAGAATATCTTCTTTCTCCCCGCGGCGCATGGCGAGCATCCGGTGCGAAACGATCTGCCGGATCGGTTCGCTGAAGTCGTAGTACATCTCGAACTTGCTGACCACCCCCTCTTTCCCCCGGACCGGCTGCGAGCAGAAGAGCCCCTTTTGCCAGGTGAGGTCACGCACCGCCGCCCGGGCGGCCGCGTCATCGGAGATCTGTTCGGCGATAATATGCCCGGCTCCGGCCAGCGCCTCCTCAGCCGTGTTCACTTCCAGCTCGGCGTTGATGAACGGCTGCGCCAGCAGTTCGGCACTTTCGCCAGTGCCGGTGGCGGCGAGCAGCAGCTCGGCCAGCGGCTCTAGACCGCGCTCCCTGGCGATGGAAGCTTTGGTGCGGCGCTTCGGTTTATAGGGGAGGTAGAGGTCTTCGAGATCGGTCTTCTTCCGGCTCGCTTCGATCTTTGTGCGCAGTTCCGGCGTCAGTTTTCCCTGCTCCTCGATCGAGCTAAGAATCGTCTGCCGACGCTCATTGAGTTCGGTGTGATAGTCGAGCCGCTCCTGAATCTGCCGGATCTGCACCTCATCGAGTTCGCCGGTCGCCTCTTTACGGTAGCGGGCAATAAACGGGACGGTCGATCCCTCGTTGAGCAGGGCGACGGTCTGTTTGATCTGTTCAATCTCGATTCCGGTCTCTTCGACCAGAATATTGATGGTCAGCATTTTTTCTTTTTCAGGCATTGCCGAGTTGTCCTTTTGGTGATGATTTCAGGTTGTATGCAGGGTGGGGATCGTAGCATAAGATGCGTTTTGGCAGGCGGAGAAAGTGCTCCATATCGAGTAAAAAAACGCGGCTCGATAATTATTCAGGTTCCGTTCCCGCGTCTGCTGGTGCCGTATTGGTTGCGTCTTCTTCCTCTAACGGTGTGACGGTTTCTTCAATTGCGTCCGTGATGAGTTCTTTCTCCTGAATGCCCTCATCACTGGAGTCAACTTCATCTGTCGCAGCTTCGTCAGGGTCAACGAGGAAAAGATCTTCTGGCGATATCGGTGCGCCGCCGAGCTGCTCAAGTTCGATCAGGGCGGCACCGATCTCTTCTTCGGTGAGGATTTCGCGCTGACCGAGCAGTCCGAGTAACCGCGTTGCGCGCTTGCGCACTTTTGCTTCTTTGGTCCTGGGGTTGAAGGCAATACGCGGACCGGGGAGGATCGCGGCAAGAAAGGACGATTCCGCCGGGCTCAGAAATTCGACCGGGGAGTTGAAATGGTAGCGGGCACCGTGACCGACGCCGTAGACCAGAGGCCCGAGCTCGACCACATTCAGATAGAGTTCGAGAATGCGCCCTTTGGTCAACGCTTCCTCCATCCGCAGGGCGATGACCAGTTCGCGCAATTTGCGTACAAGCGATTTGTCGCGGGAGAGAAACAGGTTCTTGGCGAGCTGTTGAGTGATGGTCGAGGCGCCGCGTACCAGGCGCTTTCGCTTAAGATCGTACTTGAGGGCCTCTTTGATCGCCGGCAGATCAATCCCCTCGTGCTGGTAAAAACTGGCGTCCT
>JACUTX010000049.1 GCA_014859615.1 Desulfuromonadales bacterium
TGCCGGTCTGCAACGAGAAGAGCTCGCGGTTGGCGATGCCGTAGGAAATCTTCAGCTCGATCGTGCCGCTCCGCTCCCGGTCGCCGATATCGTCCTCGTACGCTTCCCCCTCGTCCCATTCGTAAAAGAGCTTGGAGACCTGCGCCTTGCGCCAGTCGGTCACCACCACTCTCGGGCCGTCCATCAGGCTCTGTTTGCCGAAGAGGATATGCTTGCGCCCGATCTTCGGGTCGTCGTCGCAGATGGTGATGCCGGCCAAAAACGGGGCTGCGAGCTGCTCGAAGGGGGGGAGGTATTTGTACGGGTCATACTGGGCGAGGCGCTGCATCTCAAAGGTGAGCTTATCTTTTTCACGCGGATTGTTGCTGCTTAAGCGCTCAGTTTTTAACTGCCGCATTTTGCGATCATGCTCTTGCAACTTTGTCGTCCGCTCGCTGTTGTAGCGGTCGGCCGCCCGGCAGATGTCGGTGAGGCGTTCCTCTTCTTGAGCGATCTGTTGTGTCGCAGCAAAGTCAAGTCGGTCGGGCATGGTTGGGTCTCGATAAGGAAAAGGGGCTGATCGCCAAAAAAACGAGTGAGGAAGATAACTGTTTTGCAGCGGAACTTCAATCACCTTATTTTAATAAAAAAACGAGGTCTTGACCCAGGTCACTCGTCTCGTGACCATCCTGCCTTTGCGGCAAGAGCTGAAAATAAAAACAGACCCCCCTTTATATCGGCGGATGGTTTGTGTTCATGTCATAGCTCTTCTCCCTGGTGGTCCGGCGGCGAGGAGGGCGGTGGTGGTTTTGTTGATCTTGATCGGGTGTTCCAGCGCGATGGCGGTGTAGGCGAGCAGAAAAATTGCGATCAGCACGGTGTTCATAGCAAAAATGGCGCATACCTGTATTGTCTACGGTCTGGTGGCAGTAAAGATTGCCCGTAACGGCGCTGGATCGCCTTCGATGGTCTGCATCGGATCGTGCGGATCGAGGAAGTCGGTTAGTGATTCAAACTCCATCCAGGCGGTGGTGCGCTGTTCTTCAGTGCTCGTGCGGTTGGTATCGACGCAGGCGATATTTTTGAAGCCGCAACGCTGCAGCCAGAGAGTCAGGGCTGCAATCGAAGGGAGGAACCAGACGTTGCGCATCTTGGCATAACGGCCGTTTGGCATGAAGATCGTCTTTTGATCGCCGTCGACAATGAGGGTCTCCAGGATTAATTCGCCACCGGGGCGCAGACAGGCTTTGAGTTCGAGCAGATGATCGAGGGGGGAACGGCGATGATAGAGGACCCCCATGGAAAAGACGGAATCGAAACAGGCGAGGGCGGGGGGGAGATCCTCAATTCCGAGCGGCAGGAGATGATGCTTTGCATCGTTCAGATAGCGCTGCACGACATGAAATTGCATCACAGAGACCAGCGTCGGGTCGATGCCGAGGACAAACTCGGCCCCCTCGCCGCGCATGCGCCAGCCGTGATAGCCGTTGCCGCAGCCGATATCGAGGACGCGTCTCCCCGCCAGCGGTTGAATGTGCGGCAGGAGACGATCCCACTTCCAGTCGGAGCGCCATTCGGTATCGATCTTGACGCCGAACAGGGTGTACGGCCCTTTGCGCCAGGGGTGAAATTTCTGGAGCTGCGCTGTCAGCTCTTCGGGGCTGACTCCCGCCAACTCTTCTGCCCGGCCAATCTCAACCTTATCTTTCAGCTCAACGTATGACGTCTGTATCTTTGGCAAAGCCTGCAATGCGGCTTGCCATTCAGCCATTTTACCGTGGCTCTCCAGAGCCAGTTTTGCCGGCAAGGTCTGCTGCAGCTGCTGCGACCAGCAGTGCTGCTCCATCGCTTCGAGCTCTCTGTACAAGGAGCGGTAACTGTTCATTTTATCGCGATCAGTGCGGCAAAATTGAAGCATTGGAACCAGATATCGACAAAATCAAATCCGGCCGCGTGCAGCCGCTGTTGATGCGACGCCAGCGTCTCCGGGATCATCACCTTTTCCAGTGCCGTCCGTTTCTGGCTGATCTCCAGATCGCTGTAGCCGTTGGCCCGTTTGAAGTCATGGTGTAATGTTTCATGAAACAGCCCTCTTTCCGGCGATGTAAACGCGATCTTCTCCGACAGGATCAGGATCCCGCCCGGCTTTAAACCCGCATAGATCCGTCTGATCAGGGCCAGCCGTCTGGTCGGCGGGATGAACTGCAAAGTGAAATTCAGCACGACGACGGAGGCGTTGGCAATATCGATATCCTGCAGATCGGCACAGAGCATCGTGACCAAAACGGTCGAAGTTGTATCGCGGGCGAGCAGTTCACGGCCACGTGTTATCATCGCCTGCGAATTGTCGACCGCAATAATGTCGCACTCCGGCTGGACAATCCGTTGCCGCATGGCGAGTGTAACCGCCCCGAGTGAACAACCGAGATCGTAGCAGTGACTCTTCGCCTGGGCGTATCTCCCTGCCATAATCCCGATGTTTGCGATGATCATCCCGTAACCGGGGACCGAACGTTGAATCATGTCCGCAAAGACCTCGGTGACCCGCTCATCAAAATGAAAATCGATGATTTCGTTCAAGGGTGCGGCATAGATGGCATCTTGTTTTTTGGTCACAGTCTGCTTGTCTTTCTTGAATAGCTGTAACGGTTTGGTTGGAGATTTGGCTGGATCGCGTCATGCGTTCAGACCCGGCACCTGGTCTCCGGCTGAAGCTGATGCAGACGACGAAGATCGCCCGGACGGGCTTACTCTTTATCCGCGTCTTTATCTTCAACCTCCATTTCAAAAGTCAGGTCGGTCTCCTTATTCTGATCGCGCTTCGTTTTTTTGAAGCCCGGTTTTTTCATTTTTTTGTCGATCGGGTGCCAGAGAATCGGTTTCGAGAAAACCTGCCAACCGTAGCGCAGAATTCCTGTCAGGGTGAAGCTGAGCCATAAGGCCCAGGCGAGCATCGCCAGCCGGTACCAGAGCAGCGGCACCGAGAGCAATCCGGCCCGGGGGAGCTCACCGTTATTGTAATCCTGATACCAACGCAGCAGATTGCGACTCGAACCGTTGCCGACGATGTTCATGTCAGGATGCCCCAATAACCCCTGACTGATCGCAAAGACCAGTGCGAGGAGCGCCAGAAGGGTCAATCCTCCGAGGGAGAGCTGCATCAGATTGAACTGTTGTTGCGCCATGTCCGGCTTGATTTTTTGACGGTAATCAAGGGCGATAAGCCAGCCGACGACCAGCACGATTCCGATCAGATGACTCTGGCTCATGCCGATCCCCAAAAGGAGCAGCTGGTAAAATTTCAGATGCGTCAATCGGCTTTTGGCCAGGCCGAAGGCGGCCACGATGATGATCAGCAGCACCGACCAGAAGAGGATGGCCGGACCAATGACCGGGCCGTAAACCAGCAGGGGCCAACGATTCGTCGGCAGGTGGAGGTCGATATTGGTATTGGCATTGACCAGCCCAAGATGAATCTCGGGGGTCTTGTAGTTTGCGGTGATACCGCCAGCTTCTCGCCATTTCAAGGTGATTTGCTGTCGGCCTGGACTGATCGGCAACGGGACACTGCGCCCTTCCTGGCGGATTGACTGGATCTGGCCATCGATCTGTACTTCTTGCAATGCACTCTCCGGCGGCAGGGTTATGGTCTGCTGCCCCCCCTGACTGCTCTGCAAAGAGAGTTCGAGTTGAGTGTCGGTGACTCTTTGTCCGGGGCGGATCTCCAGTTGGCTTTTGTCGATCGTCACCGTCTGGCCCGCCACCCCGTCAGGGCGGCTGATCTTTAATTGCAGCGACTCCCCTGGCCAGGGGTGCCATTTCGGCGCCCAGCGGTTGCCGCTCTGGTGGAGGATCACCGGGATGCCGGCGTATTCCAGATGAAATATCGGTGAGGCGTCGACCTGCCAGGTTTCTGTCCAGTCGTCAGTTTCGGCATGGTTCAGACTGATCTGTGCACTTTTTTCCAGCACCGATTCAAAGATCAGATCATGGCTTTGCGGATCGAGATTGATTCGGGCTTTCCCCTCTTTGACGTTGATCCCGGCCGTCAGCACGGCTTCGCCGGGGAGCAGAGGATAATCCAGAATAACCGCCGAGCCGGTCGGACTGATCCGGCTGATTCGGGTTGTCACCCGCCAATCGAGCCCCAATTGCAACGATCTTTCGATCAATACAAATGCGGGGAGGATGCCGGTCTCCAGAATCCGGCTGGACTCTTTCTCCTCTCGGGCAATCCGTTTGAACTGAAGCTGGTTGTCGATGCTGCCGTCCGGATTGATCCCCGCTGCGATCCAGCCGGTCTGCTTGAGCTGCAATTTGTGGGGCTTCAGCGGGAGGGTCAATTGCAGAGGGCCGTTGGACAAAATGGAACTCTGCATATGGACGCTGTGACTCCCTGCCGGGATGAGGAGCCAGAGCCCCTCAGAGGTTCGGTAGAGTGCGGTGGCGGGGCGCGTGTCGATTTTTACGCGGGAGGCGAGCCAGTGTTTCGGGTTGCCGGGGAGCGGGATCGCCACCTTGGTCTGGGCCTCGACCTTGAACTCTATCTCCAAAAGGGAAGGGGTGATCGCAATCGACATGACCGGGATGTCGGCGCAATTCGGGAAACAATCCTCTTTTTCAAGGAGACGCTGGCGCAGCTCTTCGAACAGCTCCGAAGAAGGGATTTCGGCGGCCCGGCCGTGAGTCGGCATCAGCAACGGCACGAGTAACAGCAGTATCGGGAGAAATTTTTTCGGGTCGGGAAAGTTGAAACGCTTGCCGCTCTTCCATTTGACGCCAATAATCCCCAGAGCGAGCAGGATCATCAGGGCGACCCGCGCAAAAGCGAGCGCCAGATTGATCTTCGGGCCAATCAGGGTGAGGCCGATCTGCTGATTTCGTTTGACCGGTCCCGACCACCCCATCTCGACGCTGTTCCATTGCCAGGCCGGGATGCCGGGGCCGGTCTGGTTGATCATGGACGGATCGTACTGGGCAATCGGTTTCGCTTTGACCGCGCTGCTGTAGTGATCGTCTGCGAAAATTTTACTTTTTCTGGACGGGACAGACATCTGTTCCAGACGGGCGATTGCATCGACGGATTGCATCTCCATCTCGACGGTCGATTCCACCGGTTGAGGTCTCTCTGCCAATGTTGCAGGCGCGGCAGGTTGGTAACGGCTCATAGCCTGCCACGGCTTTTCAAGCTGGGGGTAGATGCCGACGCGCAGCTGCTTAATCGAGAACGGGATGGCGATAATAATCAGGATGAAAAATGCCGCCAGTTGGTAAAGCTTGACCGCCTTGAGAAATCGGCCGTCGGGGAGAGTTCGGATCAGAGCAACTCCGAGCAGGATGGCGAGCCAGACCCATCTTGGCGCGTCGGGCTCATGGTAGAGCAGCGCCATGGTGATAAAGCCGATGACGGCCATCGGCCTGGAGTACAGTTTGGCCAGGGAGATGGTGAAAATCAGCAGGATGAAAATATCCAGCAGCGTCCAGCTGTTCAGCCAGGTGGCGGGGATATTGTCGATCCCGGTTGCGTGCAGCAGACGGTAACCGGGCGGCAAAAAGAGGCGGGCACTGACCTTCTGGAAATCGTGATCCCAGCCGGTTGCCGGTAGTCTGCTGATAGAACCTTGATATTCGCTGTCGGCAAGGATCTCGACCAGACCGCTGCGTAGTTCGACGCCCGCATTGATGGCGTCTGCCATTTTGGTGATAAACTGTTCACGATCATCAACCGCGACCCGGCCAAGAGCGATCGGTGGAGCCATTTCGAGCCGCCAGTCGGAGGTTTTTTTGCCGGAAATATGATCCTGGAGTGTATAGCCGCTCCCGTCAAACCGGAGCCAGAAGTTGCGTTGCAGGCTCAGCTGGTCAGGCGCCGGATCGGGGTCGCCCCGTTTGATCAGATTAAATTTCATCACCTCGTCAGCCAGGAGCCGGTAGGCCGGCAGATTTCGCCACTCATGCGGGAGGGATGTCTGCTGCGGATCAATCGGACTCCCCCCTTCGATTTCGACAATCCGGTTATTCTGCTTGGCAAAAACCCATATCTCCTGCTCGGGCCAGAAGTCATCGTTTGGTCGGATAAACGTTAATGATGTCAGCGGGCCGATATGTCGGGCGGTTAGCCTGATCTGCCACTGACCGGGGCGGAGCTGCAGTCTGATCCGGCCATCTTTTTCGAGACGGGCGGGGAGCGAACTGACCAGTGCAACCGGAATGAAGTTTTCCATCGGGAAGGGGGGGGCGAGCAGAACCTCCCGGGCGGAGCCGGCCACATCGAGATTGAGCTGCAATACGATGCGGGCTGGGATCCGGTCGTCGATCAGTCTGAACGCCTGAATCTGGAGTCTCTCCTCAATCACCTTCTCGGTCTGTTTGTCGTTCTGGAGCCAGACCCGGCCCGAGTCGTCCAGACTCGGGAAATCGATGGCCTTGCCGCTGACCTTGAGGGAGAGAAGGGCGGTTGGGGGGGCGATCTGAAGGAATTCCGGTAGCGATTGCCAGGTGAAAGCGCCGCTGATCTGGTACTCGCCAGGCGGCAGTTTGACTTTGGGGACCCCTTGCTGGGAGAGGATGATTGCCGGTTTGCCATTGATGGCGACCTCTTCCGGCCAATTCTTTTCATCGCCGGGGAGCTGGATCCAGCTCTCATGTTCCAGAAGCCATTTTTGGCGGAATAGACCTCCCCTTGACTCTATTTCGAGGTCGAGAGCTGTTGGCCAGTTACATCTGATGAGGTCGGCGTCATTAAAATTCGGGGTGCAGAGCAACGCTTCTGCATGATCATACAAGACCCAATCGACCCACGGTTTCAGCGGCTGGGGCAGTTTGATCTCTGTCGCTGCAAAAACCGGTGTAACGACCAGAAAAAGAGAAGCCAGCAACAGGAATAAGAATAAAAATTTTTGGCGCATGGTACTCCTTTTGAATCAATAAAACAGCCCGGACCGGCATCTGCTGCCGATCCGGGCCGTTGATTATCGAGCTTGACTCACCATGATTCTCCTCAGCGTTGGAAATCCTGGTTATTCAAGCCGGTTTTTGCATTTTATGTCAATAAATTAATTGAGTTGCGCCCGGCCATTTTTACTCTTACTGATCAGAAAAAATAGATCCGCGCCCCGGTGCCAATATTCAGATCCATTTTCGTGTCCGGGGTCAGATCGAGGATCGGTGCCGTTTCAACGAACAGCTCCAGAAACTGCGGATCTTCAAACCGGTAAGAGACTCCGACCGGCAATCGGATTCCGACCTTGTCTCTTTTGCTTTCGCGTAGTTCAACTCGCCCTCCCACGCCGAAATAGAGCGGCATATCGACCCTGCCGATTTTGAAAAGCCCATAGCGGTGCCACAAAAAATCAGTATGCAGGGTGAAATCGTTATCCCCGGAGAGATTCCAGGCAACGGCCAGATCGATTGCGCTCTCCCGGTTGATCAGATACTTGGCTGACAGGCCGGTCGGTTCACCGACGATAACGCCAAAACCAACCTGTTCCCCTGCCGCGCCCGCGACGGTGAGCGAACAGAGGATGAATGTTAAACTTAAAACCGCTCGCAATAATATGGGTTTTATCTGCTGCCAAAACATGGAAAGTCTCCTTTCGCAAAAAAAATAACTGTCCAGAACTATTGAGAATCATAGTAAGAAAGCTTGTCGTCCCCGAAGGCTTCTATCAAAGGGTCCCTGGCTCTAAAAGCTGGCTTCTTTGATTACTCCCTCGAGAATGAGAGTCTTTTTGCAGGTGGTGAATCGTTACAAAAAAAATGTGTCAAAAGTTAATCCCCGTCATTCCAGCTCTTTTTTGATCTGCTCATACTCTTCTTTATTGATCTCACCGCGGGCGTAACGTTTTTTTAGAATGTCGAGCGCGGTTTCGTGCGGCTCTGTTTCGATTCTGCCTCTGTTTTGCGATTTGCTTCCGCGGACAATAATGAATACGGCATAGATCACCAATCCCCAAAAGAGAAACAGTATGATCAGCATAAACGGGCTCATTGGCCACCCGTCTCCCGACATCCATCCGTGATGCATGATTTTATCCTTTCCATGATCGGCAGCGAAGTTTTTTGAGCAGATTGCCGGACGTTGATTGCAGCACAGCTCGTATCTTTTTGAACTGCTCACAGTCTACCGAATTGCGCTCTGCTGTCAACGAGGAGGGGGAATCGTCGTATGCAGTTTTTTGAGTCGGGTGGTCAGGCAAAGAGTTTATGAAGTGATTTGCGCCGAACACAACGGCTGTCGTAATGCTGGTCATCGAAAATGGATCAGTGCAATCTTTTTTTGTCATGCTTTGTTTGACATTAGAAGACGTCTGCAGCAAATTGTCGAAATCTGGTCGACTGCAAAAGCGCAAAAGAGATTTGTAAAATAGAGAGACTGGCGGGATCAAATATTTAAGGAGAAAAACGATTATGGCTATTGAATGGAATGAACAACTGGCAACCGGTAACAGCAATATCGACAATCAGCACAAGGAGCTGTTTCGCCGATTCGATAGTCTGCTTGCCGCCTGTAATCAGAGAAAAGGGAAGGAAGAAGTTCATAATCTCCTCGTTTTTCTGGGCGATTATGTCAAAACCCACTTTTCCATGGAAGAGGCGCTGCAGAAAAGAAATAAATTTCCCGACTATCCTGCCCATAAGGAACAGCACGATGGTTTCATGCGTGATCTGCGCAAACTCGAAGAGCAGCTGGAGCTGGAGGGAGCCTCTTTCCCGTTGGTGATCCAGACCAATCAGATCATGATCAACTGGCTGATCCAGCATATTAACGCGATGGATAAGGAGCTTGCTGCTTTTCTGCGTCGTCTGAGTTGATCGAAGGCGCGGATGGACTGAAAAAAAAGGGGGGTGGATGTTATGGGGCCATCCCTGCAATTTTGAGATGCGGGTAAAAAAGAGTCGTTCTGTGTTGCCGGGGTTACAGCTCTGACAGCTGACTCCTCTTTTCTCCCTTTTTTTGCGAAATTGACTGCAACCAGTTTTCAAAAATCTCATAGGTGACTGGCTTTTGCAGAACATAACAACCGAGTTGTCTGGCCTGCATGAATTCCTGTTTGGTCAGTGCGTCGGACATGACGGCCTTGCAATTTGTCGCCGCTTTACACCCTTTTTGAATCTGTCGTTCGACAAACTCCAGTCCGGTCATGGTCTGCAACTTTTGATCGATCAGCAGAATCTCGGCACAGGCGTTTTCTGCGCTGCAGCTCTGGTTGGATGAATGGATCGCTTGACAGGTGGCGGCGTCTTCGGCATACAGCGGTTCGTATCCCAGCATTTCACTGAAGACTCCAAGGGTCTCGCGGACCGTCTCATCCCGGTCGATAATCAGTATTCGTGCCATCAATTTTCCTTTGTTAAAACCATTATGTTTTTGCCTCATTTGCCGCAACAGGTTGATCTCATTCTATTCCTGCCAGCGATAATCTAGCAGAAGTTGCATCGAGGAGAGAAGTAAAAAGCGCCTTCTGTTTAACTGAACCGGCGGATCTTGAAAAAGCGTCCTTTGATTTTATTGACACTGAGCCGCTTCAGGGCGAGGTCGGCGCTCTTTTGAGCGATGGCGACATAGGTGTGAAAATCGAAGAGATTGATTTTGCCGACCTCACTCCCGGCAATCCCCGCTTCGCCGGTGAGGGCGCCGAGGATATCGCCGGGCCGCATCTTGTTTTTGCGGCCGCCATCGATACACAAGGTCACCATCGGCGCTTCCAGGGGGGCGGCCGACGGCATGGTCAAGCTCTCCAGATCGGCGCGAGTGATCGCAGTGCCAAGGGACGCTTCAATCGCTGCAATCCGTCGATTATCAGCGGCAGTCACCAGGCTCAGGGCGAGCCCGGTCTCGCCGGCGCGACCGGTCCGGCCGATGCGGTGAATATGCGTCTGCGGATCGCGGGTGAGTTCGAAGTTGATGACGGCGGTCAGCTCCTTGATATCGATGCCGCGCGCAGCGACATCGGTGGCGACCAGAATTGAGACGCTTTTATTGGCAAACCGCGCCAGTACCTGATCGCGTTCACTCTGTTCCAGATCGCCATGAATCGCCAGCGCCGAAAAGCGACGTTCGATGAGGGTATCGGCGACCTCCTGACACTCCTTTTTGGTGTTGCAGAAGATCAGCGTCGATTCGGGGCGGTAATGACCGAGAATTCGCGCGACAGCGGCGACCCGTTGATCGTTTTCGACCAGAAAAAAAAGCTGCTCTATCTGTCGACCGTCGTGCAGCGCATCGACTTTTACCGTAACCGGTTCGCGCTGCACGGTGGTGCTCAGAGCGGCGATCGATGCAGGGTAAGTGGCGGAGAAAAGAAGGGTCTGCCGGCCGGTTGGGGAGGCGGCGACGATGCTGCGCAGATCGTCCTGAAACCCCATGTCGAGCATCCGGTCGGCTTCGTCGAGCACCAGCGTCTGCAGATATTTCAGGTCGAGACTCCCGCGATGCAGATGATCGAGAATCCGCCCCGGAGTGCCGACGACGATATGAACACCGTGTTCCAGCGAACCGATCTGGGGGCCGAACGGAACGCCGCCGCATAAGGTGAGAATCTTGATGTTGTCGGTAAAGCGGGCGAGACGCCGCAACTCTTTGCTCACCTGATCGGCGAGTTCCCGGGTCGGACAGAGGACCAGCCCCTGGACGCAGAAGCGCCCGGTCAGCAGTCGCGACAGCAGACCGATGCCGAAGGCGGCGGTTTTGCCGCTCCCGGTCTTGGCCTGGGCAATGACATCTTTTCCGGTCAGAATCAAGGGGAGGCTTTGGGCCTGAATCGGCGTCATCGCGTGGTAATCGAGAGACGTCAGATTCTCAAGCATCGAACTCGGTAACGGCAGGGTGGAGAACGCGGTCGGGATCATTTGTTGCTCTTTTTGTTTGAGGGGGTGTCAGCGTTCAATTACAGAACGCGTCTTTTGCACAAACTGTAACACGTCTTTGAACGGGATCGCAGCATAAGCAGCAAACATCGCGTGGCTGCGGAGTTTAGCCTGAGTGGTGGCGGGGGAGGAGAGACCGCAGAGAAACCTCGTCAGTTGACGCAGAGTTCGCAGCGCCGCATGCTTTTCTGTCATCAGCCGGTGCAGCCGTTCTTCATCCTCCGTAGAAAAAGGGGGGCGCGGGTGCGGTTGCAGCGGGGCCTGTTTTCGTCCGTGACACCAGGAGCAGTGGCCGCAGGCGGCATGTTGTTCGCCAAAGTAGGCAAGCAGATATTGGGTCAGACAGCCGTTTTGCCCGGCAAAAGCGAGAGTCTGCTCAATGCGGCCAAGGTCATTCTCTTCCCTTTTCCGGAAACGCTCGTGGAGTGCGTCGATCAGCGTTTCCAGGTCGGCAGGTCTCTTCAGGCGCCGATACCCCTGCCGTATTCCGGCGACATTGATCAGCATATCCCCCTCTTCTTCGAGATAGCCGAGTGCAGCGACAATCCGGTCGCGAGGCTGGTCGATCTCTTGACTGACGGCAACGGTATCGAGGGTGAACCAGGTCCGCCCTTTTTTGGCATGCCGGAAAACAGATTTTAAAAACTCGGCCCGTTCTGCGCTGAAACGGGCGAAGATTTCGGTCGAAGGCTTCAGTGGCTGAAATTTGTATTCGCTGTAAAATTGGCCGGTTGAAACCAGATACCCTTCCAGCTCCAGGTAAGTTAAAAGGGTTTTAACCACCAGGGGACGAAGATCAAATTCGCCTGAGAGCTGCTGTTCGGAAATATCGAAAATCTCCTGTGCGGCTAATAACCGGCGCACCAAGGCGTCAATCGTCTCCTTTTCGGGGGTGTCACCATAACTGAAATTTTCGAGTGTGATGGCGTCATCGGCTGATGCGAGGAGTTCGCAGACCGATGGTTCACCATCCCGACCTGCCCGGCCGATCTCCTGCGAGTAGCTCTCCAGCCCTTTGGGGAGATTGTAATGGTAGACATAGCGGATATCAGCTTTGTCGATCCCCATGCCGAAGGCGATGGTTGCAACGATAATCGCACGGTTTGACGCCATGAAACTGTTCTGAATTGCTGTCCGCTCTTCACTCTTTAGTCCGGCATGATAAGCCGTCGCCACAAAGCCGTTCTGGCCAAGATAGGTGGCGATCTCTTCTGCGGTCCGCTGCAGGGTGACATAGACGATGGTCGATCCGGGGGGGCGCTTTTTGATCTGCGCCAGCAGTATCTCCCGGCGATCGTCCTGCGCGACCGGGCGAACGCTTAATTGCAGATTGGGGCGATAAAATCCCGTATAGATGTAATCTTGCTCCGCCACAGCAAACGCTGCACAAATATCGGTCGCTACCGTCGGCGTCGCCGTGGCGGTGAGTGTGAGAGTCCGTTCGACCTTGAGTTCCTTTGCCAGACGGGCAATCTTCAGATAATCGGGGCGAAAATTGTGCCCCCATTCACTGATGCAGTGCGCTTCGTCGATCGCCAGAAGGGCGATGCGTTGCCGGGCGATCGATTTGAGAAAGCGCTCATTGCCGAACCGCTCTGGAGAGACATAGAGCAATTTCAGTTTGCCGGCATGCAGATCATTGAAAAGCTGCTGATTCTCTTCCCGGGTCAAGGTCGAATCGAGTCGCGCCGCGGGCACCCCTTTGTTGAGCAGAAAATCGAGCTGATCTTTCATCAGCGCAATCAGCGGCGAGATCACCACGGTCAGGCCGTCGAGCAGCAGTGCGGGGAGCTGATAACAGAGACTCTTCCCTCCGCCGGTCGGAAAGACCGCCAGCACCGACTTCCCCGCCAGCAGTCTGGTCATTACCTCTTTTTGTCCGTCGCGAAAGGTGTTGAACCCGAAAGAGCGCTGCAGCTCTTGATCGATGGTTGTCATGATGCTCCCCTTGGTCAAAGATTCAATAGAACCCGGGTTTGATATTAAATATCGGGTTGAACGATGCTCTGCAGACTTATCGCGATTTTACAGCAGCGGTGTCAAATTGAGTCAAAGAACATTCTGGCGGCAAAGCGTTTGAAAGCAAAAAAAACCAACCTCCGGTGCGGTGGATGGTTTTTTATCGGTTAGCTTTTTTGCGCTGCTGTAGCACGATCTTGTCTGCACCGTTACGCCCCTGATCGAATTGTTGTTATCGACTATGAGCGGTGCGTTGCTCTTTTTTCCAGAGACGTTCCATCGCCTCTTCCCGGGTCTCTTCAATTTCGCGCATGACCAGCTGCACGTCGGCCGCTTTGGTGCTGCTTTCGAAGCGACCGGTCAGCTGCGTCTCCAGTTTCAATGCGCCATTTTCATAGTGATGCCAGATCTCTTCGGCATAAGCAGTGGTGAGAAGCTCGGGGGCAAACTGGCCGAAATAGATGGCGAGGTTGTCGACATCGCGTTTGAAGAGCGATCCAGCGTTGTTATTGCCGGCGGCGTTGATCGCCTGTGGCAGATCGATAATGACCGGCCCATCGGTTGCGATCAGCACATTAAATTCGGAGAGGTCGCCGTGTACCAGTCCGGCGCAGAGCATCCGGACGACCTGGGCGATCAGAATACGATGAAACTCCAGCGCCTGCGTTTCGGTGAGCAGCAGGTCGTTGAGTCGCGGCGCGGCCATGCCGGCCTGATCGACGACCAGCTCCATCAGCAGAACTCCTTCGGAAAAACTGTACGGCTCGGGGACGCGAACCCCGGCTGCGGCCAGAAGGTAGAGCGCATCGACTTCGGCATTTTGCCACGATGCTTCCTGCTCTTTGCGGCCAAATCTGGAATGCTTATCCATGGCGCGGGCGCGGCGGCTGCTGCGGGTTTTGCGCCCTTCCAGGTATTGTGACTGTTTATGAAAGCTGCGGTGCTGAACCTCTTTATAGACCTTGGCGCAGCGGATCTCGCCTTGACAGCGGACCACGTAGACTTCTGATTCTTTGCCGCTCATTAACTGGCCGACCACTTCATCGATCAGGCCGTCATGCAGCAGCGGTTCCAACTTTTTCGGGATTTTCATGAATACTCTTTTCGGCACGGCCTTGATGAACAAAGAGGGCCGCTTTGCGATATTGTTCTCAAAATAAACGACAGTCTGAAATCGCGCCGATTTCAGACTGCTGATTTAAACAGGTTTTTATTGCGGACAAAAGCCCGCCCGGGTCATTTCTTTTCGGATTTTTTGATCTTTTTATCCGCCTTTTTTTCTTTCATGGTTTTGGCCGGTTCTTTTTTAGCTGATTTTTTACTATCCATCCCTTTGCCCATGGTTTTTTCCTTTTTTGTCGCGATCATAATTGGATGTGACATCCAGAATGTTTTACATTCTAGCACGTCCTGAGATTTAGGATGTTTTTTATTAAAAAGTAAAACTATTTTGTAGCTATGGGCCTTTTGCAATAGTCTTTTTACGTCATTCCCGAAGTGATTGTAATCGGGAATCCAGTTCTTTCACTGGCTGAAAACGCTGGTTCCCGATAGAGGTATTTTTGGAATGACAATCTTTTTGCAAGAGACTCTCTATGTGCGGCAATTATTAAATTTTATTTCATATTCGAACGGCTGGCTGGTATAAAGAGAATTCATTTTTGTCGGCACTGAATCGACAGCAAAGGCTGCCGTTTTTTTCGGGGATTTAATTTTGTAACTATTCAGTTCTATTGTGAATCATAAAAAAAACTCAAGAAAGAGTGTCATCCCCGAACGATTCTATTAAAGGATCCACGGCTTTAAAGACTGGATTCTTTGATTACACCCTCGGGAATGACACCCTTTTCGCTGCTGCTGAATAGTTACTTAATTTGTAATTATTCACCACCCTGCTCAATCAGCACAGCATGTGGGCTACTGCTGTT
>JACUTX010000328.1 GCA_014859615.1 Desulfuromonadales bacterium
GCCGGGAGTGAGACGATGATCATCGGTTTCGCGGGAAAAGCCGCCGCAGGAAAAACAACCGCAGCCCGCTGCATGGCTGAGCATCTGCAAAAAGACGTGCGGATTATTCCGATGGCTCAGGTGCTGCGCAGTGAAGTTGAAACCTTTTTGCGGGCGGCCGGAGCAGAAGAGTATGTTCCGTTGGTCTACGGCTGTCAGAATGACAAAATACGGCTCTTTTCCGTCGATACGCAACAGGCGATCAGAGCCTGCCCGAGCTGGTCGCACTTTGTTGCCGAACATGCCGATATTCAAGAAAGTTCAGAGCAGACAGTCGTGTCAGTCCGGCGGATTCTCCAGTGGTGGGGGACCGAGTATCGTCGCGCCGAAGATCCTGACTATTGGACCAAAGCCTGGGCGGCGCGGGTGGAAAGTCTGGATCTCAACACGATTCACGTTCTGATTGATGATGTTCGATTCATGAATGAGCTGAGCACCATCCAGAACGAAGGGGGGCTAATCGTAAAGATCGAGCGCCCCGGATTCAATGGCGCCGGCAACCACGCCAGCGAAACCTCCCTCGACAACTATACCGACTGGTACCGGGTCATCGTCAACGCCGGCAGTCTAAGTGATTTCCAGCAGAAAATTTCCGATCTGACCACAGAGCTGCACGTCGCAAACGGCAAGTAGGGCCGCCGTTTTTTAGAGAAAAATACAGCATTTTCGAAACGGTCTTCAGGTATGTATCTTGTTGCGGCTCATAGTTGGCAAAAGGATGAGGATGAAGTAGCCCAGGCCCTCGCCAACAGCATGGACATCCTGATTTTCGAGGCGAGACAAAAGATATCAAACGGCGGACCGACGGTTCTCAGAAGTTACGCCGACCGCTCACAGGCCGATGAGCTGGCAACCAGACTCGCGCAGGTCGGAATTCCGGTACTGATTGTCGACCCTGCTGCCACGCGCCGAAGGCAACCGTTTCAAGTCAGTCGCTTTCGCTTCGAGGCACAATTTTTACAGCTCGAATCGGCGTCTGGCGAGCAACGCGACCTCGACTACAACACCATAGATCTTCTGCTGGCCGCCATCGGCAGCTCCGAACTGAAGGAGACCACGGTCACCGTCACGGAGCGTCGATTCAGCCTCGGCAAAACCTTGTTGGCCGGCGGTCTGCCGATGAGTAAAAAAGTAAAGCGTGACAAGTCTCAGCTCGTTTCAAGCCGGGATGAAACCGTCTGGCTTTATGCCGGGGGAGCCGCGCCCGCAGTCTTCAATCGGGCGACGCTCAATTTCGACGGCCTGGCCGACGCGCTGTTGCTGACGCGCAATCTCAATTTCACGCATTTAAAAAATGAATTGCGTCGACTTGCACCGCAGGCTGTTTATGACGACCGCCTTCTCAGACGAGCCAGCGTCGTACGCCTGCTCGGATCGACCCTCGACCCTGAGCGTGATCTCGATCTCGCCTTTGAAATCGTTTCACACAGTCTGCTCCCGAATCCGTAAACCAGCCAGATCCGCATCAACCTTATTACTCCAGGCAGATAAAAAATTTGTCATCCCGAAAATGCTTTTATCCGCGATAACTTATAAACCGGACTCTGCAATTACCCTCGGGAATGACTCTCTTCGTCGTTAACTCCAGGGACAGAAATCACTGTTCTGACCATATTTTATTAGAAAAAGAGGTTGACTCCCTTTTTTATAACCATATATAGTATTAAATATCATTTATACTGGTTTGAGGTTGTAATAATCAACAGTCGAAAAAGGAGTTAAATTATGGAAGCACTGCATCATGAACATGCTGTTCCATGCCGATGCGGCGGGCAGGCTAAAGTTTTTGGGCCGAGCGGATATGCCCCGGGGAGTCAATGGGGAGTCTACTGCTCAAAAGACGATTGTGAAAAAATGGCGACCGGAGATTGTATGGAAAAGACGATTGAGATTTGGAACGAAGAGCAGATGATTGCGATCTACTAACAACCAAATTAAATCGCGAGAGATGTGGGCGGCCTTAATGGCCGCCTTTTCTATTGGCGCCTGATTTCGCGCAGCGACTCAACAGAGACCATACCGAATAAAAAAAGGGCACCTTTTCGGAGGTGCCCTTTTTTGCTGCTGATTTTAACTCACGGGGTAACGGTTCCCGGGAGGCCCGGAGTATCACCTGTGCCACCGAGAGCAGAGATCAACAAGCCTGTGTTCGTAAAACCATCAGACGCTGTCACCGTCACATCACCACCGGCACCACCGATTGTACCGGCTACGAGCGGGTCCGTATCACCGCCGTCAGCAATGAGGTCTGCCGAATTGCTCGCTGAAGTCATCGAAGCAAAAACAACATTTCCGCCGTTGCCCCCCTTCAGATCGCCATTCCCGCCAACAGCGAAAAGGTCAGATTCGTTGATGAGTTTGCCGCTAG
>JACUTX010000329.1 GCA_014859615.1 Desulfuromonadales bacterium
CGATGCTGATTGTCATGAATCATGAGGCGGATTCAAAACAGATAGAAGCCGTGCTGGCTGCAATTGCCGCTTTGGGATACAGCGGAGAGCCGATTCCCGGGAGTATGCGGACGGCGATCGGGGTCCTCGGCAATCAGGGGTATGTTGACGACAGTTCAATCCGCGAATTGCCCGGCGTGCGGGAGATTCTGCACGTCAGCAAACCGTACAAGCTGGTGTCGCGCGATTTTCATCCGCAACCGACCGTTGTCGATGTCTGCGGCATTCGATTTGGTGGTCAGAATCGACCGGTTATTATTGCAGGCCCCTGTTCGATCGAAACCGAAGAGCAGATGCTGCTGGCTGCACGTCAGGTCAAGCAGGCTGGTGGCCGGATGTTGCGCGGTGGTGCGTTTAAGCCGCGCACCGGTCCGCACTCTTTTCAGGGGCTCGGACTCGAGGGGTTGAAACTTTTGCGTCAGGCCGGTGATACTGAAGAGCTTCCGGTTGTCACTGAAGTGATGCGGATCGAACAGCTTGATCAAGTTTGCCGCTATGCCGACATGCTGCAAATCGGTGCCCGCAACATGCAGAATTTTGATCTGCTCAAAGAGGTTGGTCAACTCGATATCCCGGTTCTGTTGAAGCGGGGGATGAGTGCGACCATCGAGGAATTTTTAGCCGCCGCCGAGTATATTCTCGCTGAGGGGAACGGTCGGGTCGTTCTTTGTGAGCGCGGGATTCGAACCTTTGAGCGCGCGACGCGCAATACCCTCGATCTGTCGGTTGTGCCGCTGGTCAAAGAGCTGAGTCATCTGCCGATCGTGGTCGATCCGAGTCATGCGACCGGTAAACGATCGCTGGTGCCGATCATGGCCCGAGCCGCTCTGGTTGTCGGCGCCGACGGGGTTATGGTCGAGATGCACCCCGATCCGGACAAGGCGTTGTGCGATGGGGCCCAGAGCCTCGATGGCAAAGGGTTTGCCAGTCTGATGACAGAGCTCGATCGGATGATCGATTTTCTAGGCGTATGATCTTTTTGTTGACAAGCCGTTCTCCTTTTTTTATGGACGGCAGCTGATTTTTTTTGTCTTTTGAATCAACAGTTCGATTACTGAAGAAAAGCAATAGAGGAGAAAAATAATATGAGCAGTTCTGTCGTTGCAGTCAGCAGCAGTGTGCACTGGGTTGGAGTACGTCACCCTGATCTGCAGTTTTTTGATGATCTTTTCCCGACCCACAACGGAACAACTTACAATTCATATCTGGTGCGCGGTCGTGACAAGACGATCTTGATCGATAGCGTCAAGGAAAAGTTCAGCGACGAGTTTCTGGCTAATATCGAACAGATATTGCCGGTCGCATCGATCGATGCCATTGTCGTGAATCATACCGAGCCGGATCACTCAGGTGCGCTCGGTCGATTGGTTGAGCTGAATCCAAAGCTGGTGATCTACTGCTCCCGCCCCGCCGCGAATTTTCTCAAACAGCTGCTGCATCGGCCACTCAATATCGAAGTGGTTGAAGATGGTCAAAAGATCGATCTGGGCGGCAAGACTCTGCGTATTATCTCGGCTCCGTTTCTGCATTGGCCCGATACAATCATGACCTGTCTGGTCGAAGAGCAGATTCTCTTTTCCTGTGATGCCTTCGGTGCTCATTACTGTCCGAAGGGGTATATGTTTGATGATCAGATTGCTGATTTTTCGTCTGATTTTCATGCTTACTTCGATTCGATTATGCGGCCGTTCAAGGATAAAATTCGTGAGGCGTTGAGCCGGATTGATGATTTGCCGATTCAGATGGTCTGCCCGTCACACGGCCCGATCAGACGTCTCACTCATGCTGATGCGATTCATTCTTATCGACGCTGGTCAGCTCTGCCACCCGAAGGTGAAAAACCGAAGGCGGTTCTGGCGATCCTCTCTTCACACGGCAATACCCGGCTTATGGGGGGGGTGGTTCGCCAGACGCTCGAAGCACGCGGTTTTGATGTTCAGGAGTTTGCTCTCTGCGGGATGCGTGACGATGATTTTCGGGACGCGTTGGAACAGGCAGATGTTCTTTTGATCGGTTCGCCGACCATTCAGCGCGACGCTCCGCCGCATGTCTGGCACGCTCTGTCGCTGTTGTCGACGGTGACGCTGAAGTCACGATTGGCCGCCGTTTTCGGCTCATTTGGCTGGAGCGGCGAGGCGGCCGGGATGATTGAAACACGCCTGGCCGGACTGAAATTCAAGCTGGCGGCTGAAACTTTGACCTGTCGCTTTACGCCGACCGAAGAGGTGTTTGAGTCGACTCGTCTTTTCGCCGGGCAGATTGCGGATACGGTTTTGAACGAGGGGTAACGGCTTGACAATCATATAAAAGTAAAAAGCCCGCCGGTCAGTGACCGGTGGGCTTTTTTAATGCTTCGGCTGT